>JAQTVL010000546.1 GCA_028706835.1 Phycisphaerae bacterium
ATGGCCATGCGCCCTATGATGCGCAGGCGAGGGGGAGGGCGCAAGTATTTTATATATAATACTTTACGAAGAAGTATTCCATCTTCCGTCCAGCAAACCGCGTGCCGAACAGGATTGCGTCGTTCGCCGTTCCGTTGCCAGTCGGAAGGAATTGGGGAAGGGCAGCCCGATGGCCGATATTGTGCTTAGCCGCAGGGCCGAAGGTCCGCGTTTGGGCCACCCCTTCGCCGGTGAATACGCCATGAGCCACCCTACTCGCAGGCAGTTCCTCGGTTCACTCGCCGTCGGCGCGGCCGCGATCTCCCTGCCGCGGTTCGCCAGCGCCACCGCCGATGGCGCATTGCCCGCGCCGGACGGGGCCCGCAGCCGGCTGGTCAGCGTGTTCAACCCGATCGTCGTCAAGGGCGCCCTGGTCAACGAGACCTACCTCGCCCGGATGCTCGAGGTCGGACTTCTGCACTTCACCGGCGAGCCGTCGGTGCGCAATGGCTGGCGGAAACTGCTCGGCCCGAAGCCCACGCCCAAGGTGCTGATCAAGTTCAACCGATCCGGGGCCGATGCGATCGCGACGACCAAGGCCATGGTGGCCGTGCTGCTCGACTCGCTGCGGTCGGCTGACATCAAGCCCGACCAGGTGATGCTGCTGGACGTCTCGCCGGAGATCCAGCGCAGCAGCGGCGCCGCCAAGCCGATCCTGACGTTCGAGGCTCAGCCGGTCACTGTGCTCGGCAAAGAGGAGCACCTGTCGGCGGCGCTGGCCTGGGCGGACTGCCTGATCAACGTGCCGTTCGTGAAGGACCACTACCTGGCGGGCGTGTCGTGCGCGATGAAGAATCTGTCACACGGGCTGATCAAGACGCCGGCTCGCTGGCACGGCGACCGCTGCCGCGATGCGATCCCGCACCTGTTCAACCTCGAACCGATCCGCGGGAAGCATCGCGTGACCATCTGCAATGCCCTGCGGATCGTTTACGACGGCGGGCCCGAGGCGAAATCGGAGTGCATGAGCGAGTACAGCCGGCTGATGATCTCGTCGGATGTGGTGGCGATGGACGCCCACGCCGCCCGGCTGATCGACCAGGTCCGCGGCGCCCACAGCCTGAAGGACCTGGCGGAGGAGCGCCGCCCGCCGGCCTTCCTCACCGTCGCTCGCGACCTGAAACTCGGGCGATGCGATCTGGACCGGCTCGACGTCGTTGACGTCGACGCGGGGTGAGGCGCCCATTACATCCGGGGCGGCTCCACGAGCACCGCGCCGGTCTTCTTATCGACCCGCCGGAACGACGGGTATCGCGGGTTCAGCGCGAACCGGACCACCCACACATCGCCGCCATCCTGAACGCCGAGAATCTTCACCTGGTCGGCCGTCAGGCGCGAGGGCGTGTTCTTGTAGCTGTCGATCAGGAAGTCCACGACGATCTTCTTCGCGACGTCGGCGGTGATCTTCGCCGGCTGGCTGGTAGGCGTCTTGCCCGTGGCCGACGCGTCCGGCTGGCTCGCCGGCTGGCTGGTGGGCGTGGCGGCGATGGCTGGGCGAACCGCGATGGCCGCGACGGCCATCACTGCGAACGAGAGCGTCAGTCTCAGCATCTTCGGGCTCCTTGTGTGGTGACGAGTTCTTCGACGCCCAGCGGGCAAGAAAGTTCGCACGGTCTATCTTGACAACTTCGGACGCGCAATATTACGATTCACTTGAAGCGTAATATTTGCCGCGGGTGTTTCCGGAGTTGCCTCATGCACGATCTGTCGCTGCTGATCCTGTGGGCGGGGCTGTCCGCCGGGTTCCTGCACGTCTACGCCGGGGCTGACCACATGGCCGCTCTGCTGCCGCTGTCCGTCGGGCGAAGTTGGCGCGGCGCGTGGCTGGGGGCCCGGTGGGGCATCGGGCACAGCGGCGGCGTCCTGGTCGTCGGCGCGATCGCGGTGCTGCTCAAGGCCTTCGTCAACGTCGAACTGGTCAGCACGTGGGGCGAACGAGTGGTCGGCGTGATGCTGATCGGCATCGGCCTGTTGGGCCTGCGATGGGCGTTCCGCACCCGGCTGCACAGCCACGCCCACGAGCATGACGCCAGCCGGCATCAGCACCTCCACATTCACGCCGCCGATGCGCACCCGGCCAACCAGCCCCGGCCGCACTCGCACGTGCGGCAGCACACCGCCTTTCTGGCGGGCATCATCCATGGCGTTGCGGGGACCAGCCACGTGCTGGGCGTTCTGCCGGCGTTGGCGCTGGCGACGCGGGTGCAGTCGGGCTATTACCTGGCTGCGTTCGCCGGCGGGACGATCGTCGCGATGGCCTCGTTCGCGGGCATCGTCGGCTTCGCCAGTTCGCGTTTCGGCGCTCGCACGCCGGGCCTGCTTCGCGGCACGATGATTACCGCCTCTACCGTCACCATCGGCGTCGGCCTGTTCTGGCTGGCCATGCCATTGCTGCGCTGAGCCGCGCGACCATCTATCGCCCGAGCGACTTCTTCAGGGCGGCCAGCACCGCATCGACGTGCCGCGGGGTTGCACTCTCGCCCATCAGGCCGATTCGCCAAGCTTTGCCTTTGTACGCCCCGAGCCCGCCGCCGATTTCGATGGCGAACTCGTCGAGCAGCCGCTTGCGGACCGCAGCCTCCGCGACGCCCGCGGGGGCAGCCACCGCGTTGAGCATCGGCAACTGGTGCGCGGGGTCCGCCAGATAGGTGATGCCGAGCGCCGCCAACCCGGCCTTGAGCGCCTTGTGCTGCGCCGCGTGCCGGGCCCAGCGGGGTTGAAGGCCCTCTTCGAGCACGATCCGCAGGGCTTCGTGCAGCGCGTAGACCATGTTGATCGGGGCGGTGTGGTGGTACAGCCGCTCGCTTCCCCAGTACTGCCGCACCATGTTCATGTCCAGGTACCACGACTGAACCTTCTTCTTCCGCGACGCGATGACCTGCTCAGCCGTGGGGCTGAACGTCACCGGCGCCAGGCCCGGCGGGCAGGACAGGCACTTCTGCGTGCCGCTGTAGCAGGCGTCCACCCGCCAGCCGTCGACGTTCACTTCCATGCCCGCCAGGCTGGTCACCGTGTCGACGAGCAGCAGCGAGCCGGCGGCGTGGACGACCTGGCTGATCGGCTCGATCGGCTGGGCGGCGCCGGTGCTGGTCTCGGCGTGGACGATTCCGACGACCTTGAACGGCCCGTTGGCCTTGATCGCGGCGGCCACCTGGTCGGCGGTGAACACCTGGCCCCAGGGCACCTCGATCGCGGTGACAGCCGCGCCCGACCGCTCCGCCACGTCCTTCATTCGCTGGCCGAACACGCCGGCGATGCAGACGAGCATCTTGTCGCCGGGCTCGATCAGGTTGACGACGCAGGTTTCCATGCCGGCGGAGCCGGTTCCGCTGACCGCCAGCGTGAGCGGGTTCTTCGTCTGGAAGGCGGTCCGCAGCATCGCGGACACGTCGTTGAGAATCTCGCAGAACTGCGGGTCAAGATGCCCGACGGTCGGCCTGGCCATGGCCGCCAGCACGCGCGGGTTCACGTCCGACGGTCCGGGGCCCAT
>JAQTVL010000547.1 GCA_028706835.1 Phycisphaerae bacterium
CCACCGTCGGCGGGCAGGTCGTATCGGCCAGGTTTTGCGATCAGCCGGCAGAGCACGTCCTGGACGACGTCCTCCGCCTGGTGGCGTGCCGCCCCCGTGAGCAGCGCCCGCGCGTAGGCGACTGCCCTGGGGATGGCTGACCGCATCCATTCGCCACATGCCTGCTCGTGCGACAGAATCCGCCTCCGCCGGTTCGGCCCGGCCCCGGCGCGAGCGCCGCGGCGAACCGAACGAACATCTATGTAGCAGAACACAGAACGATGCGAAAAATTACACGCCTACGAAATGACATGGGGAATTGTAGCGAAAGCCGGGTTGATTTCGACATGCCGGGAAACCGACGCCCTACTTCTTCCCGTTCCGCGACCCGCGCTTCTGGCCCCGCAGCGCCTTGCCCGGCTCGCTCAGGCGATAGGTCTCGTCGAACAGGAAGCACCCGCTGGGCAGCCCCCGCCCCGCAGCCGTCAGGCAATCAGAGAACGTTCGGCAGATCCGCTTCGGCTGGATCGGCCTGCCGATCATCAGGTCGCTCGGCAGTTCCCAGTAGCTCAGCGCCATCCGGCCGATGCCTACCATGTCGGCCTTGCCGTGTTCGATCACCCACTGGGCGACGTGCGGCAGGTAGTCCTGCAAGTAGGAGTAGCCGCTGCCGATGATCGCGATACTCGGGCACGATGTCTTCAGGTCCGCGGCGACGTTGATCAGCCTGCACACGGCGGCCAACGGGTCCCCCGGCGGGCCGTAGTGGCCGGCGGCCGCGTAGGCCGACGGCCGCTGAATGTGCCAGCTATAGTGCGGACTGCCGGCCGTCACGTTCACCGCGACAACACCGAGGTCGCGGCAGAGCTTGACGAACTTTCGCGGCTCGGCCAGGTCGATCTTCGACGGGTCGCCCGCGTCCAGGCCAAACGCCCAGCGATATGGCAGCAACGGCCGCACATCCACCGGCTGGCCGACGTGGTCGACGCCGCCCTCGTGCGGCACGGCGTCGTAGGCGGACAGCCGCACGCCGATGAGCAGCTTGGGCGCCTTGCGGCGGATGCCCTCAACCACGCGCTCGAGGAACCGCGTGCGGTTCTCGAAACTGCCGCCGAACGCCCCGGGCCGGGCATGCGCCGACAGGAACTCGTGGCCGATGTCGCCATGGCAGTGCTTGATGTCGACCAGATCGAAGCCGGCGTCTGCCGCCATCTCCGCAGCCGTCACATACGCGACGATCAACTCCTCGATCCAGTCGTCGGAGACCACGGGATAGTCAGCCGACACGTAGAACATCCGGTCGAGCACCGGGTGGCGGTAGAGCAGTTTCGGCTCGCGGCAGTCGCGGCGAGTGGGGCACGCGAACCGCCCGGCGTGCGTGAGCTGAAGGCCCACCAGCAGGCCGTTCCGCCCGAAGGCCTTGTTGTGCTCGTCGAGCACGAGTTCTCGCAGCCCGCGGAGCGACCGCAGGTTTCGCTCGCTGATGAGCAGTTGGCTGGGGCTCGCCCGGCCGTCCGCGCGGACGGCGACCGATTCGCCGCCCCAGATCAGCTTGGCCCCGGACTGGCCCAAGTGCCGCCAGCGGCGCTGGGTCCAGGCGCTCGGCCGGCCGTCCGGCGTCGCGTCGGAACCTTCCAGCGGGTTAATGCACCATCGGTTGGCGAGGGATGCCGGGCCGATCAGGAGGGGGCGCGTGAGCGGTGCGTCCGGCCCGAGAAGCAGTCGGCTATCTGCGTGGATATTGAGCCCCAGGGCTGTCAGCCTCGCGTTGAACGCATCAACACTTCGGAGCGAAGCGACCTTGGGGAATTCGGCACAACCGTACGACATCCGAAACTCCGATCACGACGTCGGGGGCGCAGGAACGAGCCGCGCCGCTCGCCTCCCCCTCGTGCCCCGCAACTAACGTCCATTATACCCGCAGCAGTCTCCCGCGATGAGAATCGGCCATTCCCGGATGCCGCTTGAATGTGCGCCTGCGTTCATCGCCGCGGAGGCCGAACCGTTCGCCTCGCGCGTTGATGGCCTCTTGTCGAGATCCTGCGGTCATGCCAGTCGCGTCTGAAGGTACTTCAGTTCCGCTTCCAGGTCCCGAATTTCCTGATCGAGCACCTGCCTATCCGGCGGGTTGGTCATCTGGTCCCGTTTGCGGATCAGTTCCTTCAGTTCGACCTCCAGCCGCTCGATGTTCTCGATCACCTCGGCTTGCACGTTCTCTGCGGCCATGACTGACTCCTTACGCAGGCTGTCTTGCCCAAGAGCTTCGCCGGGCGGCCGTCTCACCCGCTACCTAAAGAATAGCTCGCGACCGGCTGATTGACAAATATGCGGTTCCCTCACGGGGGGCCGGGCTGCTCCTTCGGCAGCGGCTGCCGGATAACCGCGATGTTGTTCCGCACGCCCACGACGCACGGCGTGCCAGCCGCCAGCCTCCCGGCACGCTGCCGCAGCGATTCGCTCGGCACGGCGCCCTGCAAAAAAACCACCCGGCTGGTCGACTGCACGTAGATCTGAAACCGGCTCAGTTCCCGGTCGCGGTCCAGCCGGATGGACACCTCGCGCACGATCCACGCATCGTCGTAGTGGGGATCGTCCGGCGGCGGCAGCGGCGCCAGTTTTGGCTGGCTGCACCCCGCCCACGCCGTCGCCAACAGCAGGACGCAGCATCGCCATGTGCCACAGCCGAGTCGCACGTCATCCTCCAATCACAGAACGGATCGGCAACGAACCCCGCCCTGCTTGAGGAATTGCGGGGTTCGCTCGCACTGGCAAGTCGCCCGCGGCCGGGGTAGACTTTTGACATGAAGACCGGCCTGCTCTACGACCCGCGATTCCTTGACCATGATACCGGGCCGGACCACCCCGAGCGCCCCGACCGGCTGCGGACCATCATTGACGGCGTGAACACGAGCGGCCTGGCCGGCCGGCTGACGATGCTCAAGGCGAGGCCGGCCGCTCTGGACGACGTGCTGGCGATTCACTCGCAGCAGTACATCGACCGCCTGCGCGATGCGTGCGTGTCCGGCGAGCGATACATCGACACCCCGGACTCGGCCATCTGCCCGAAGAGCTTCGAGATCGCGCTGCTGGCGGCCGGCGGGGTGCTGGCGGCCTGCGACGCGGTCATGGCGGGCGAGGTGGACAACGCGTTTTGCGCGATCCGCCCGCCGGGCCATCACTGCGAGCGCGACCGGTCGATGGGCTTCTGCCTGCTGAACAACTCGGCCATCGCGGCGCGGTATGTGCAGAGCCGCCACGGCCTGCGCCGGGTGCTCATCCTCGACTGGGACGTACACCACGGCAACGGGACGCAGCACGCCTTCGAGTCCGACGGGTTCGTGTTCTATTGCTCGCTGCACGAGCACCCCGGGTTCCTGTATCCCGGCACCGGATACGCCTTCGAGCGCGGCGAGGGGCTGGGCGCGGGGCAGATTCTCAACCTGCCGATGCTGCCCCACGCCGATGACGCAACCTATCACTCCGCGTTCCTCACCCGCTTCATGCCGGCGGCGCTGGCGTTCGAGCCGGAGTTCATCCTCG
>JAQTVL010000548.1 GCA_028706835.1 Phycisphaerae bacterium
CGACGGCGACGACGATGTTGCTCGGCACGTACATCAGCTTGTAGTAGCCGAGGATGTCCTGGCGCGTGAGGCGGGCCAGCGCTGCCTGCTGGCCTATGACCGGGAAACGGGCCGGGTGGACCAGGTAGCGGGTCTCGTCCATCTTCTGCCAAAGCTGGTCGTCGGCCTCCTGCTCGCCGCGCTCCAGCTCGCGCTGCACGACGCCAAGCTCGCGGTTGACGTCGGCCTGCGGGAACGTGGGGCGGGTGACCCAGTCGGCGAGCAGGTTGATCGCCTGGTTGGCGTGCCGGCTGGGCACGTCGATGAAGTAGACGGTGGAGTCGTAGCTGGTGTAGGCGTTGCTGGACGCGCCCATTTCGTTGAGCAGCTTTTCGCTCTGCTCCTGGGACCGGCCTGGGGTGGCGCCGCCGTGGAGGAGGTGCTCGAAGAGGTGCGAGATGCCGGCGCCGGCATAGCGGTCTTCCCAGATGGAGCCGGCTTTGACGTGCATCCGCACGGAGACGACGGGCGCGGCGGCGTAGCGCTTGACGATGACCGTCAGGCCGCTGTCGAGCCGGGAGATGATCTCGTCCGGGCGATCGACCAGGCGACTCTCGCCGAGGGGGACGACATTGGCTGGTTGGGTGGCCACCGGCTCGATCGCGGGCTTGCCGGCGTGGTCCGGGGGCGGGGGATTGCAGCGGGCGAGGGCGAGAGCGAACAACAAGGCGGGGAGCACGGTCTTCATGCGAAAGCCTTTCCGGGAACAACGGCGATGATTTACCACCAAGGGCACCAAGGACACCAAGGAACACGAAGAAGAAGAAGAAGAAGAGAACAGAGCGCGAAACAATCCGCACTTCATCCTCCTATTATTGTCTTGTCGTCCTTGGTGTTCTTGGTGTCCTTGGTGGTGAAAAAGGGCCGCTGCGAAGAGGCGAGCGGCCCGGACGATACTCGGGGTACTGTTAGATCCTTCAAATCCGCAATCCGAAATCCGAAATCCGCCATCACGATTTCTTGTCCACCTCTTCGGCGTCGTCGAGGTAGGCGAGGGTTCGCTCCAGCTCGTTCTTGAGGTGCTTGACCCGCAGGAGGCTCTTGACGCGGGTGACCAGCTCCAGGCGGTTGATCGGCTTGGAGAGGAAGTCGTCGGTGCCGCACTCGACGCCGCGCTCGATGTCGCTCATCTCGTTCAGCGCGGTGACCATGATGATCGGAATGGCTTTGAGGGCGGGGTCGCTCTTGACCTTGCGGCAGACCTCGAAGCCGGACATCTTGGGCATCATGATGTCGAGCAGGACGAGGTCCGGGCTCTCGGCGCGGATCTTCTCCATCGTCTCGGCCCCGTCGCGGGCGGTGACGATCCGCACGTCGGGCAGGCCATCGAGGTAGGCGATGAGCAGTTCGAGGTTCTGCTCGTTGTCGTCGGCGACGAGGACGACGGAGGGGGTCGCGGGGGCTTTGGGCTTGGCGGTCATAACGGTCCTTTTCCGATTCGGAGTTCGGAATCTCGCGAACAGCAAAGACGGACTATCCGCGGATTTCACAGATTGACGCAGATTAGAAAGACAAAGATGAATTCACCACAGAGGGCACAGAGGAAGAGGAAATGCAAAATGCAAAGTGCAAAATGCAAATTGACAATTGAAGCGGGGACGATTCGCCGACTTCAATCTTGATTTTACATTTTGCATTTTTCATTTTGCACTTTGCATTTCCTCTTCCTCTGTGTCCTCTGTGACTCTGTGGTGAATCCTCTTAATCCGCGCAATCTGCGGATACTCTTATTTCGCCGCGGACTCGGCGGCCTTGAGGGCTTCGTCGGCGGAGCACTTGTGGCCCTGGGAGTTCAACGCGTCGGCGATGGCGACCAAGGAGGCGTTGAGGTCGTCCATCGTGACCGCGCCCATGTGGCTGACGCGGAACATCGCGCCCTCCATGGATCCCTGGCCGCCGGCAAGCTGGACCGAGTGCTTCTCGACGGTCTCCTTGCGGAACTTCTTGTCGTCGACGCCGGGCGGGTAGACCAGGGCGGTGACGGAGTCGGCGGGGCGGCTGGAGAAGACCTTGAGCCCCAACGCGCCGGCGGCGGCGCGACAGGCGACGGCCTGTTTGCGAACGTCGGCCCAGACGTTCTCGCGGCCTTTCTGGCGGATCATCTTGGCGGCGACGGCGACGCCCTGGACGAGGTTGACGGCGGCGGTGTAGGGGCTGTCGTTGTCCTTGGTCTTGTCGCGGTAGGCGCGCAGGTCGAGGTAGAGGCAGCAGGGGGTCTTGCCGAGCTTGTTGGCGGCGTCCCAGCCTCGGGCGCTGATGGCGGCGAAGCCCAGGCCCGGGGGGTTCATGAGGGCCTTCTGCGAGCCGGTGACGAGGGCGTCGATGCCCCAGGCGTCGGCGTCGACGGGCAGAGCGCCGACGCTGGTGATGCCGTCGACCAGGAGCAGGGCGTCATGCTTGCGGCAGATGGCGGCGATGCCCTGGAGGTCGCAGACGGTGGCGGTGGAGGTCTCGGAGTGGACCATGACGATGGCCCGCAGCTTCGGGTCGGTCTTGAGCTTTGCCTCGACCTGTTCGGGCGATATCGGCTGGCCGTAGTCGACTTTGAGCGGTTCGGCGCCGATGCCGAAGGCGGAGCAGACCTTGACCCAGCGCTCGGCGAACTTGCCGTTGCTGAAGACGAGGGCTTTGTGTCCGATGTCGCGGAAATGGCCCAGCAACGTGACGATGGCGGCCTCCATCGCGGCGGTGCCGCTGCCGACGATGGTCTGCGGGGGCTCAATCGCGCCGAAGACGTAGGCGAGGTCGGCGTTCATGCCCTTGGCGATGTTCCGAAACTCACTTGTGCGATGATGCAGGATCGGCAACGACAGGGCCTCCAAAACCTGCGGCGGAACTGGCGTGGGGCCCGGGGTCATCAGATGCTTGACGGCTGGCATGGTGTGTCCTCCTTAGTTTCAGGTCCAATATCAGCCTTAATGAAAACGGCACAAGACGGTCGATGATGTGCCTGCCGGCGTCGCCGACACGTTGGCTCGTGCCTTCCCTGCCGCACGGCCGGCGGCATCGACCGGGGAGGTATTGTCTGCTGTCGCCGGCGTTGTGTCAACCGGAGAAGGACTTGCGTCTCGGCGATGTCTGTCTCAGAGCGGCACTATGACCGACCTTTCCACTCAACGAACTCAGGCCGCCTTGGGGAAAGCTGACTTCTTTCTCGGCAATCTCGCCGCGCTCTGGACAGCCGACGCCGACCTTGCGATGCAACTCGACCAGTTAGCCGACGATCAGCGCCTGCCACGCGAGGCCAGCCGCTCCGGCCAGCCGACAGCCCGCGTTTCGGGGCACGACGGCATAGCCAGGTATCTCCACTCGCGTTATGACCCCCTTCGCGAAGCAGCCGCGCTCGTTGACGCCAACCTGCGCAAGGACGCCCTGTGTTACGTCCTGTTTGGCGGCGGCCTGGGCTATGTCGCCGTGGACCTGCTCAACCGCCTCCCGGACGAAGCCGCCGTCGTCGTGGTTGAACCCGACTTGGCCAC
>JAQTVL010000549.1 GCA_028706835.1 Phycisphaerae bacterium
GAACAAGTGAAGGTTCATCGCGCAGAGGCGTACTTGCGCGCCGAAGGTTTCGATGCGGCGGTGACTGAATTTGCCGACGCATTGAACCCGCGAAGCGGGTGGAGGCGTGGAGCCCCAGGTGAGCGCAGCGATCCTGGGGTGTGCGGCCCCCTCCATCGGAGCCCGCGAAGCGGGCGGCGGCGGGGTAGCGTTGCCCGGCGGTTGTCGCACCGACGCGAGGGCGGTTCCCGCGCTGCCGTCGCCCTGTTCGAGGGCTATTCCAGTTGGGGGGGGTTACCCGAGGTTCGCTGCGCTCACCTGGGGCTACACGCCGACGCCCCGTCGGGGCTTAAGAGGAAGACGGCCGTTCCAACCGTTGCCCCCGCGCATGCTTCCCTGCGATGAACCGAAATAAAGCATGGGAGTAATGGGAAGCATGGGAATTATGAGCACATGATTCCCGTTCTTCCCATTCCCTGTACGCCATAGAAGAACGGCCCCGAGCGTGGTGCCCGGCGCCGTCTTATCTTCATTCCGCAGTCCGAAATCCGAAAGCCGCAATTCCGCTCACGCCACCTGCTGCAAATACGGGCTGCCGCGGCGACGGCGACGCTTGCGGGCGGGCCCAGCTTCGCCCTTCGGCTCGGCGCTCATTGCCACCTCCAGCACGCCGCGGATCGTCGTCGCGGACAGGTCCGCGCCGATCTCCTCGGCCAGCCCCTCGGCCCGGTTGAACACGCCGCCGCCGACCAGCACGTTCATGCCTGGGCAGACGTTCACGCCGCGGATCAGGTCGAGCATCCGGCGGACGCCGGGCAGTTCGGCCGGCTTGGACGCGAAGACCACCATCACCTGCGGGCGCACCCGGCCGATCAGTTGGAGAATCTCGTCGTTCGGCACGCCGCCGCCGAGGAAGTACACTTCCCAGCCGTCCGCCTCGAACCGGTCGGCCACGAGCTGACCCGCGAGCTCTTCCGGCTCGCCCGCGCCGCAGGTGAGCACGACGCGCTTGCCGTGCTGCCCCATCATCGGCAGGTGGGCCGCCACCTGGTCGCAGATCTGCCGGTGGATGCGGACCGCCAACTCGTGCGTCGCACGGTTGATCGACTCGATCCGCAGCAGGTGGTCGAGGTGCTCGATGATCGGCCAGAGCAGCGTGTCGTAGACTTCCTCGACGCGCCCCGCCTGGTGGATGGCCTGGGCGATGAGCAAACGGGCCTGAGAACGATTGGCTTCGAGAAGGGCGTTGAGATACGACGTGAACTGCGGTCCGTGGTCTGACATCTGGAATCCTTTCGCGGTTGAGGGTCTCGGTGACATCGTTCGTGCCCTCCTGGCATCGTTTTCGATTGGTTAAGCCGGCGTCTCCCGCGTCCGGCCATATTACCCATCTTAACTTCTTGACCACAAGGCTATCGGCAGCGGCCTTGAAAAATCTTTACCATTTTAACACTGTAATTTGCCTATTTTGACATGATAGGCTGTGAAATGTCGACTTCTTGGCGAGTTAAAGCGTTAGCAAGATGGGAGTTATAGGAATAATACGAGCCATGAACTCCATGGTTCCCATTCGTCCCATGTCTTCCTACGCCTTTGTCATCCGCACTTCGCAAATTTCCGCCCGGTCGTGGCCGCAGGCGGCCAGTGCGGTGATCCGCAATCGCTTAACTAGTAGAGCGTCACAGTCCGTTTGATGGGTGCCATGGCTGGAACGCCGTCCGGTTGTTTGGGACGGCGGGCCAGCCATGCTCGCCGTGGGCAGACATGCCTGCGACAAAACAGCCGTCGCAGGCATGGCACCCGACCCATCAATCGGAGCGTGACGGTCCACTAGTTGGCCGGGAACCGGTAGGCGAACGAGCGCCTGGTGGTTGTCGCGGACCTCGAACTTCGCCACCCGCCGGCCGGCCTCGTCGAACAGCTCCACGTCGAAATCGCGGAGCGTCTCAGCCAGCGTGCGGCAGTCAGCCGGGAATAGCTGCGTCCAGATGAGCTGGTCGGGGTTGGCGTTCAGGGTGATCTGCACTTCGCCGACGCGGGCGGCTGCGGGCAGTTCCAGTTCCAGCCATTGCGGGCCAGCGCTCAGCGGCTCGGACACCCAGGCGTGCGGGAAGACGAAGGGGCGATGGTGGCCGTCGATGACGTTCTGCGGGGCATACAGCTTCTGCGGGCGAGCCAGGCGAAAGCAGGGCGTGCCGCGGCTCCGCGGGTGGAAGCCGGCGCGGAACGCGAAGTTCTCGTAGAGCGCGCCGCAGGTCGTGGCTCGCTGGCAGCGGAGCTCGACCTTGGCGTTAGAGGCGAACGTGAGCCAGACGTTCTGGGGTCGGGTGAGGTCGGCAACGGGGGCGGGGACGCCCCGGCTCGCTGGCGCGGGGTTCGACGGCGTCGACGCCGGCACGTGGCGCGTGGCTGCGCGAACGTCCGTTCGCCCGGGGAGCAGCGGGATGCGAATCCATTGCTTGCCGGCGGCCAGTGCGACCGTCGCCTTGCCGAGCGAGACGTTCGGCTCGTAGTTGACGATGCGATTGTTGACCAGCAGCTCGCATTCCAGCGACGTTTCGCCGTCGGCTGACACCAGCAGCTCGACCCACTCGGTTGCGGGGTCCGCCAGCGGCAGCAGCCATCGGCCGCCCTTCGCCAGCGACACCGCCCACTCGTCAGTCGTGCGGGCGTCGAGAACCGCGGCCGACGAGGCCGTCACCTTCGCCGTTCGCGCCAGGTCGGCTGGGTCGGTGTTCGTCAGGCCCGCGATGTGCTGGCCGTCGCGGATCAGGCGCTGCCGCAGTCCGTTGATCTGCTCGGGCGTGTTGGCGATCTCGCGCGGGGTCAAGCCCGTCGCGATGCACTGTGCGGCGGCTGTCCCGATCGCCTGGCCGGTCATCGCGCCGGTGCCCATCACGCGGATCGAGCCGAAGGCGACGTGGCTGGCGGAGATCAGCCGGCCTGCCAGCAGCAGGTTCTCCACGTTGCGGGAGTAGAGGCATCGGAACGGGACGTTGTAGACCCAGTCCGCCAGGCCGTGCATGCTGGCCGGGTCGGCGCAATAGATGCCGCCGGAGGGGTGCAGGTCGATCGACCAGCCGGCCGCCCCGATGCCGTCGGGGAAGTCACGCTGGGCCAGCACGTCCTGCTGCGTGAGCACGTGGTCGCCGATGAACCGCCGGCCTTCGCGCTTGCCCGGCAGGGAGCACACCCATTCCAGCGTCAGGTTCTCGGTGTCAGCGACCCGGCCTGAGTTCTTGATGAAGTCCCACACGCCGTAGATCAGGCAGGTCAGGTGCGACTTGATCTGCTCGGCGTCGTAGATCGCGTGCAGCAGGCCGCCGTATTCCAGCCACCAGAGCTCGCAGCCGTAAGGCTCGGGCGTCTTGACCAGGCGGTCGATGCGGACCTGCGGGATGCCGGCTGTGGCGATGTCGATGGCGAAGGCCGGCTTGACGAACTTCACCGGATGCGGGCGGCGCTGCGTGTAGAAATACATCGAGTCGCCGAGGGTCAGCGCGTCGGCCCGCTCCGGGGCCCAGGGCTCGCCGTAGTCG
>JAQTVL010000550.1 GCA_028706835.1 Phycisphaerae bacterium
ACCTGCGAAGGTTCGCGGGCGACGCTCGCGGTCGAAAGCCCGGTGCGGTTTCTGGGCGACAGCGATCGCGGCCTCGGCCAGGCCGACAGCTTCTCCGGGCAGGTCAGCCTCAGCGGCCTGACGTGGACCGTCGGCTCGTCGCGATTCACCACCCGCAAGCTGGAGATTCTGCCGCGTCGCAACGGCACGCTCGTGTTCAACGGGCTTCGCTACAAGGGCTATCTCAGGCTGCTGGCCTCCGATGGCGCCATCGTCGCGATCAACTGTATCGGCATGGAAGACTACATCTCCGCGGTCGTCACCAGCGAGATGTATGCCAGCTTCCCGCTCGAGGCGCTCAAGGCCCAGGCGATCATCGGCCGGACCTATGCGGTGTACGAGAAGCAGATTCACCAGGACCGCGAGTGGGACGTGACCGACGACACGAACTCGCAGGCCTACGGCGGCGCGAGCAAGGATGGCGGCGTCGGGTCGCAGGCGGCGGCGGCGACGCGCGGCATCATGCTGGTCTACGGCCCAAAGGGCCGCGAGCGGACCTTCCCGACCTTCTACCACTCCCCGTGCGGCGGCGGGACGATGTCGGTGCGATACTTCAAGCCGGACATCCCGGAAATCCCGCCGCTGGCTGGCGCCGTCGCCTGCCCCTACTGCCGCGACAGCAAGTGGGCCAACTGGGCCACCGTGACGATTCCGCGAGCCGAAGCCTGGGCCAGGCTGCACAAGGCGGACTCGCGCCTGCCGGCTGACGGCCGGGGCGTCCGAGCGGCCGCCGGCCAGAAGGACCAGTTTGGCCGGCTGTTGACCGTGCAGTTTGTCAGCAGCGAGTGGGGCAGGCCGATCGTGATGCTGGCCGACGTGATGAGATTGGCGCTGGGCGCCAGGACGCTGCCGTCGACGCTCACGGAACTGGACGATACCGGTGCGGCCTTGGTGTTCCGCAACGGCCACGGGTTCGGCCACGGCGTCGGGCTATGCCAGTTTGGCGCGGCCGGCCTGGCCCGGGCGGGTCAGTCCGCGGAGCAGATCCTGCGGTATTACTATCCGCAGTCGGCATTGAAGCGGGCGTACTAGCGAACCGTCCATCTTGTTCCGATGGGTTGGATGCGGGGTGCCATGCCTGCGACGGCTGTTCTGTCGCAGGCATGTCTGGCCCGCGTGGGCATGGCTGGCCCGCCGTCCAAAACGGCCGGACGGCGTTCCAGCCATGGCACCCGTCGAATCACGTGTCACGGAACACTGGTGCTTGCTCCAACCGGGCGGTATCGCGTAAACTATAACCCTTTTGCGGGTTTCGACGTTGGACAATGCTCGGGCCACCCGATTCGAGTTTGCGTTCACCGGGGCGGGCGACGGCCCGCGGCTCGGGCGACTGACCACGCCGCACGGGCCGATCGACACGCCGGCGTTCATGCCGGTCGGGACCCAGGCGACGGTCAAGGGCTTGACGCCCGACCAGGTCGCCGCGACCGGCGCCCAGGTGGTGCTGGCGAACACGTATCACCTGATGGTTCGGCCGGGCGCGGAGGTGATCGCCCGGCTGGGCGGATTGCACCGGGTGATGGCGTGGGACCGGGCGATCCTGACCGACAGCGGCGGGTTCCAGGTGTTCAGCCTCGGACGGATTCGCCGGGTCCGCGACGACGGGGTTCTGTTCGCCAACCACGTCGATGGCAGCGAACTGCTGCTGACGCCGAAGGCGGCGATCGAGGCCCAGCAGCGGCTTGGCGCGGATATCATCATGGCCTTCGACGAGTGCGTCGGGGCCGATGCGTCGCGCGAGCAGGCGGCGGAGGCCGTTCGGCGAACGACGCTATGGGCGGCCCAGTGCCGCGAAACATGGTCTCGCGGCGAACGCGACGACCAGGCGCTCTTTGGCATCGTGCAAGGCGGCACCTTCCCCGAACTGCGGCGGCAGGCGGTGGAGGAGCTTGGCGGGCTCGAGTTCCCCGGCTACGCCATCGGCGGCCTGAGTGTCGGTGAGGGCCACGACCGGATGGTCGATATCCTGGCGCCGACCGCGGCGGCGTTGCCGGCCGATCGGCCCCGCTACCTGATGGGCGTCGGCCAGCCGCGGGATTTGCTGGCGGCGGTGGCCTGCGGGGTCGATATGTTCGACTGCGTGCTGCCGACGCGGAACGGGCGCAACGGCCTGGCGTTCACGAACGACGGCCCGATCCGGCTGCGGAACGAGCGGTTCAAGCTCGACACCGGGCCGATCGAGCCCGGCTGCGACTGCGACTGTTGCCGGCGATTCAGCCGGGGCGCCGTGCGGCACCTGACGCTCGCCGACGAGATGCTCGGGCCGATTTTGGTGAGCGTGCACAACGTAAGGTTCTTTCAACGGCTGATGCAGTCGATCCGCGACGCGATCAGCCGGGGCGAATTCGAGGCGTTCGCCCGTCGCTGGCTGGCGAGGTATCTGGCCGGCGGCGAGGGCGAGCCGGACGCATCGAGCGGCGAATGATAAGTAGGTGTTGAACAAGGCGTGTGCTCGATCTCTCTGGCCTGCATTTGTCGTGTAATAGGCCACGGCTTTAGCCGTGGCGGTAGCAAGTATCCCTCTATTGTCCCTCTTTCGCCCCTTAAGGGGCGAAGGCGTAGAGTAGGGACGAGCGGGTGCCAGGCCTGAAGGCCTGGCCTAATACACGGCCTGTTGCTCGGCCGGAGAATCTCGTCACACACAGAAAAGGAGACTCAATGAACGCGATACTCGCAACGATGTATTCACTGCTGGCTCAAGTGGCGACCTCCGCTCCCGCGACCAGCCAACCGGCCACCCCGACGCCGAAGGCGTCGACGGGCGGGGGCGGCGGCGGGTTGTTTGGCAATCCGACGTTGCTGATCGGGATCGTCGGCGCGATGCTGCTGTTTATGTTGTTGACCGGCCGGGGTCGCAAGAAGCAGGAGAAGGCCCGCGAGAAGATGCTCAACGAACTCGGCAAGAACGACCGGGTGGTGACGATCGGCGGGCTGGTGGGCGTGGTCGTGGATGTCAAGGACGACGAGATCGTCGTGAAGATCGACGAGAGCAACAACACCAAGATTCGGATGAAGAAGTGGGCGGTGCGGGCCCAGGACGCCCGCGAGTCCGGCGGCGAGAAGAAGGAAGAGAAGAAGTAGCGATGGCTCGGAATCCGTGAGCCGGCCGTCGGCCGGCCGTTGATGGATGAATCCCATTACGAACTAGGACGGTCCCATGAAGCGTACTCTGTGGTGGCGGTTGGCGGGCGTTGGCTTGTTGACGCTGTTCTTCCTGTACGAGTTGACGCCTCCGCTGCACTTGTTCAAGAACGGTTTCACGTGGTCGGCGTGGAAGGACGTGCTGCGGCCCGGCATCGACCTCGCGGGCGGCACGCGCCTGGTCTACGAGGTGAAGGAATGGTCGGGCCAGCCGGGCGGGAACCGGGCGGAAGACCTGATCAAGGTGCTCAAGCAGCGCGTCGACCCGAGCGGGGTGAAGAACCTGATCTGGCGTGCGATCGGCGACGACAAGATCGAGATCGTCATTCCGCAGGCG
>JAQTVL010000551.1 GCA_028706835.1 Phycisphaerae bacterium
GTCGTGGTTGAACCCGACTTGGCCACGCTTGCAACGTCTCTCGAGCTCCACGACCTCGCCAAGCCGATTCGCGACAACCGGCTCACCTTTCTCACCTCTTCCGACCCAGGCCGCCTGCACGAGCGCCTGGCTCGGCACAATTTGCGAATCATGGCCGGCACCAGGCTCATTTCCTCCCCGCCCGCCGACCAATTGCACGGGCCGTTCATGGCCAGGCTGCGTCAGGCCGTCGCGGACTACGTTTCCATGGTCCGAATGGGCATGATGACCCTTTTGCTCAACAACGAACTCACCTTGCGAAACGTCGCCGGCAATCTGGCCCGTTACGTCGCGTCCCCCCCGGTTCAAACGCTCCGCCAGCGATTCGCCGGCTTTCCCGCCGTCGTGGTCGCCGCCGGCCCGTCCTTGCACGCGACCCTCCCCGGTTTGAAACGGTTTGCGGACCGTTTGGTCATCATCGCCGTCCAGACCGCCCTCCGCCCCCTGCTCGAAGCCGGCATCGCCCCCCATTTCGTCACCACGCTCGACTACCACGAGCTGGGCCAGCGGTTCTTTCAGGACCTCCCGCCCGCCGCACTCGCCCGCGTCCACATGGTCGCCGAGCCCAAAGCCCATTGGCGGGTCCTCGACGCCTTCGCCGACGCCCAGCACGCCGGGCCGTCCTCAGCCCCGACGATGATCTCCCTGCTCGGCAACGACCAAGCCGACCTCCTGCTCGGCCGCGCCGCCCCCGCCGTTGATCGCCTCAAAGCCGGCGCCACCGTCGCCCACCTGGCCTTCTACCTCGCCCAATACCTCGGCTGCGACCCGATCATCTTCCTGGGCCAGGACCTCGGCTTCACCAACGGCACATACTACTCCCCCGGCACCGCCATCCACCGCATCTGGGCCGGCGAGCTGAACCGCTTCAACAGCATCGAGTCGATGGAGTGGCAGCGGATCGTCCGCGACCCGCAGGCCCTCCGCAGGCTCACCGACATCCACGACCGACCGATCTACACCGACGAGCAGATGTTCACCTATCTCCAGCAGTTCGAGCGAGACTTCGCCGACGCCCCCCAGCAAATCATCGACGCCACCGGCGGCGGCGTCCGCAAAGCCGGCACGACGATCATGAGTTTCGACGACGCAGCCGCCCAGTTCGCCACCCGCCCCCTGCCCGCCGACCTGCTCGCCTACCGCGACCAGCTTACGTGGTGGGACGCCGACAAACTCCCCGCCGCCGCCGACGCCATCGCCGAGCGAATCGAGCAGGTCGAGCAGTTGGAAAAAGTCTGCGTCCGCACCCGCGACCTGCTCGCCAAGCTGGTCGAACTGCTCCCGAAAGACCTAGCCGCCTTCAACCGCACGATCATCGAGGTCGACGAGCAGCGCCTCTGGGTCCGCCAACACCCCGAGGTCCTCCGCCTGGTGATCCAGGTCAGCCAGGTCGCCGAATACCAGCGCCACCAAGCCGACCGTTCCCTGCGTATCAACGGAACCGACGGCCTCGAGAAACGAAAATTCCAGCTAGCCCGCGACCAGGCTTACGTCGGAGCGATCCTAACCGGCTGTACCCGCGCCCTGGCGATTTTGCGTTCAGCGCAAGAGCGATTGGCGAAGCGGGATTAACACGGATTGCATGGATTGCACGGACGAAAGATTGAACCGCAGAGAGCGCGAAGAGCGCAAAGAAGAAAGGATTCACCACCAAGAACACAAAGGACACAAAGTTGCGGACTGGTGTGGCCTGACTCAAATACGTAAGAAGGACCGAGAACAACAGATGGACACGAATAAGCATAAGTACAATTACAGGAATATGTTATATTCCTATTCCATCCGTGTTGATCCGTGTTGATCTGTGGTTTCACATCCGTTCTTCGCGCTCTTCGCGTTCTCCGCGGTTAAGTCTTTTTTCTTGGTGTCCTTGGTGCCCTTGGTGGTAAATCGGAACGCCCCATGAAGATCGTCGGCATGATGCTGGTCAACCTCGACACCGCCGCCATAGGCCTGCCGAGTCGCGCCGCCGCGGACCTCGCGGGCCAGCCCGTCCTCCGCCGCGCCGTCGCCCGGTCCCTGTCCGCCAAGTCCCTCGAAACCGTCGCCCTCCTCTGCCCGCCCGCTCAACAGCAGCGGCTGGGCAACGTGCTTGGCCTCTTCGCATCTGACCCGCGAATCCTCATCGCCCCGCTCCCGCTTACTCGCGCCGAAATCTTCGGCAAGCTCGATCCCGACAAGATACGCCTCGCCCGCCGCTGGTCCCTGTCGGGCTGGCGTGGCGGCATCAGCGGCGCCTGCTGGTTCGACGAACTGCTCGCGCCCGCCGCCATGACAACCCTCGCGTCGCAACTGGCCGCCGACGCCGTCGCCCTGCTCTGCCCCGAAGCCGCCATCGCCGACGCCGCGCTCATCGACGCGACCATCGAGCAATACCTCAAGCACCACGAGCGGTTCCGCATGGCCATCAGCCAGGCCCCGCCGGGCCTCGGCACGATCTGCCTCGCCGCGCCGATGCTAGCCGACCTCGCCGCCACGGGCCAGACCCTGGGCCGCCTGCTCGCCTACGACCCGAGCAACCCGCGTCCCTACTACGTCGCCGGCGATGCCACCTATAAGCTCCCCATCGACGTGATCGCCTGTCCGCACCGTTTCCAAGCCGACACCGCCCGCGGCCTCGCGTTACTGGAAGACCTGATTCGCCAACTAGGCGACGCCCCCGCCGCCGACCAATCCACCCGCGCCGCCACCGCCCTCTTCGACGCCCACCCCGAGCCCTGGCCCTGCGAACTCGACGTAGAGTTGACGACCCAGCGCGCAGTCGCCGACACGCTCCGACCAACCCTGTCGCTGAGTCAGCCGTCCTGTGATGGGTGCCATGGCTGGAACGCCGTCCGGCCGTTTTGGACGGCGGGCCAGCCATGTCCGCGCGAGCAAGACATGCCTGCGACCAAACAGCCGTCGCAGGCATGGCACCCGATCCATCAGTTAGCGGCCGACAAAACATCAGGTCCCCTCCCCCCGGCGGGAGGGCCTCTTCTTTCCCTCCCCCTCGGGGGAGGGAGCAAGGGAGAGGGGCAACCCGAAGCGTCCGCCCTGCAACACGATGGCGTCACCCCCGAGCCTGGGGCATCCCCTCTCCCTGACCCTCCCCCCAAGGGGAGGGAAAACGCCGCCCGCACCCGCGCCACCGCCGCCACGATCGACCGCCTCTGCGACTCGATCCGCGCCTCCCAGGTCGACGACCTGGTAATCACCCTTGGCGGCTTCGGCGACGCCCTCCTGCACCCCGACGCACTCGAAATCGCCGCCAAGCTGAAATCCGCCGGCGCCCTCGCGGTGGCAGTCCGGACAAGCCTCATATCCCTCGTAGGACACCCGCCCTCGGGTGTCACCGCCGCCCCCTCCCCCGAACCGCCGGCTTCCGACTTGTCGTTTCGCGATCTGACCTCTTTGCTCGACTCCCCCATCGACGTCCTCATCGTCGAGCTCGACGCCGCCACCCCGGAGGGTTATCGTCGCCTCAAAGGC
>JAQTVL010000552.1 GCA_028706835.1 Phycisphaerae bacterium
GAGGTGGCCCCAGCCACCTTCCAGCGACAGTTCGACGAGTCCCTGGCCGGCACCGTGCGGTAAGGCGCATTCTTCATCTTTCCCTCCCCCAAAGGGGGAGGGAGCCTCTTCTTTCCCTCCCCCTTTGGGGGAGGGAGTAAGGGAGAGGGGGCTCGCCGAAGGCGAGTCTCTTCGCCGTTTGTGGAGTGCGGTGTCGAGATCGCCATGAGCGAGCGTGGCGAGTCGAATGGCGGTCGAGGCACCGCTTTGGACGGGACGCGAGTCTCAACTTCGCCCAAATCGATAGCCGCGCTACCGCACTCCACAAAAGGACGGATTTCGGATGCCGTCACGAATTCCTGTCGCACCGCTTCCCCCTTCGCGTTGGATTGCCATTTGCCTTGTTGCCTCTGGCCCGCCTATCATTCGCCTAAGAACGCTTGAACCGGACTTGCACCTATTCCGCTAACCACAGGAGCCGCACATGCCCTTCACCCTCCCGCAACTGCCGTTCGACAAGGCCGCTCTCGCACCGCACATCAGCGCCGAGACCCTGGAGTTCCACTACGGCAAACACCACAAAGCCTACGTCGACAAGCTGAACGAACTGCTGGCCGGCAAGCCGGAAGCCAGCCAGACGCTCGAACAGGTCATCTTGTCGGCTGAGCCCGGCCCGGTGTTCAACAACGCCGCCCAGGTCTGGAACCACAGTTTCTACTGGAACGGCATCAAGCCCGGCGGCAGGCCGATCGGCGGCGACCTGGCGGCCGCGGTGACGCGCGACCTCGGCTCCGTCGAGGAGCTCAAGAAGCAGCTACAGGACGCCTGCGTCACGCAGTTCGGCAGCGGCTGGGCCTGGCTGGTGCTGGAGAAGGGCAAGCTGAAGGTGACCAAGACGGGCAATGCGGACCTGCCGATGAAGCACGGGCAAACCGCGTTGCTGACGATCGACGTATGGGAGCACGCCTACTACATCGACTACCGCAACGCCCGCCCGAAGTACGTGGCCGCGGTGATCGAGAACCTGGTCAACTGGGACGTCGTCGCGAAGAACCTGAAAGACGCCCTGGTGGCTGTGGCGCGGTAATTGCCGAACTCTTAACCCTCTCCCTCTGGGAGAGGGTGCCCCCGGCTTGCCGGGGGCGGGTGAGGGTGGCCCGAAGCCACGCGCGATGCGCCCTCCTTCTGGATGTCCTCCAGCACTCTGGCCAGTCCGTGCGCCAGATCCTTGTTCCGAAAGCGCAGCACCTTGATCCCGTGCGACTCGAACCAGGCGATCCTGGAAGCATCGGCCCCGACCTTGCCCTCGTGGCTCTTACCGTCAAGTTCGACCCCGAGCAGCGCTTCGTTGCAGTAGAAGTCCAGGATGAAAGGCCCAAGCGGGTGCTGGCGACGAAACTTCAGGCCGCCAAGTTTCCGGCTCCGCAGACAGTTCCAGAGCAGTAGCTCCGGCGGAGTCTGTTCCGCTCGCAGTTGGCGAGCATTGGACAGCGGCCCGGGTTCGACGCGGTCGAAGCCGCCGTGATGCGTGTCGAGTCTGTCTTCCATCGTGCCTCCCCTGGGACGACGAGTCGCGCCACACCTTTAACCGTCTCCCTTTGGGAGAGGGTGCCCCCGGCTTGCCGGGGGCGGGTGAGGGTGCTCTTCAGTTCCCCAGTATTCCCCGGCGCCCCGGCCCGTGGGGTCTTGCGACGCACCCTCATCCCCCGCCTGCGGCGGGACCTTCTCCCAAAGGGAGAAGGTTAAGTCCGGCGGATCTCTCGCCCCTTTTCAGTATTTCCCGTATTCCCGCGCCGCCGCGTACATCGCCACCACGTTTTCCGTCGGCGAGTTGTCCTGGATCGCGTGCGTCGGCGCCACGCAGTACCCGCTCCCCGGCATCATGATCGCAAGCGTCTCGCGCACGCACTTCACCACGTCGTCAGCCGTGCCGTAGGCCAGCGGCCCTGCCGTCGAGATCATCCCGTGGAACCCCAGCCGCCCGCCGTAGCGCTTCTTCAGGTAGGCCGGCGACATGTCCGCCGCCTCCGGCTGGAGCGTGTCCACCACGCGGATGCCCATCTCGATGAAGTCCTCGAACGCCCAACTGCTCGAACCGCAGCAGTGCATCATCGACAGGATGTTGAACTTCTTCGCCAGGTCCACGAACCGCTGCATCCGCGGGCGGATGTGCTTGCGGAACATCGCCAGCGAAATCGTCGGCCCGCGCTGCGTGCCCAGGTCCTCGCCCAGCCAGAGCAGGTCGATCTTTCCATTGCCGGCCTCCAGCGTCCGCCGCGTCGTCTCCAGCAGGATGTCGGTCCGCCGGTCGATCAGCCGAAGGCCCGCGGGCTCGTCGCAGGCCATGTCGATCAGCACCTGCTCCATCGTCCGCAGCATGCCGTTGGAATTGATGATGTCGCCGGTGCCGGCCCCGCCCGCGCAGACGCAGTAGTCGGCGTACGTGCGGCACTGCTCCGCGACCACGGAATAGTCGTAGTCGGCTGGGTCCGGCATCGGCCAGGCGTCGATCTCGGCGACGGTGGCGTTCCGCAACGGCCAATCGCAGTAGTCCCAGTACCCGCCGGTCGGATGCTCGACCCAGCGGCGGCGCATGCCCCAGTTGTCGGCCTTGTAGTTAGGCCCGTCGGCGTGCAGCCTCGGGCCGGTGTACTTCGGCCCGACCGACCGGAAGTCCACCCCGAGCGCGAGCTTGAGCCCTTCGCCATCATCCGCCGCCAGCCCGAAATGCGCCTTCAACCGGCGGTCGATATCCGAGTTGCACGAATAATCGACCGGCACGCGGTCAGGATTCTTATGATTGAACGTCGCCAGAACACGCTGTTTGGAATTCATGGGTATCCTTTCTTCGTGTAGCCGCACGATCGAAGGTCGGCGATTCGTTTGTGCTGTACCCCGACCACCGCGGAGACGAAAATGCCTATCCGCAGATTGCGCAGATTACGCAGATTTCTCAGACAAGACAAATCGAGGATACTCGAGCGAGCGTGAACCGAAGTTCAGCAGCAGCCCAACCTCGTGCCGAGTCACCTTCAGGTAGTTGATAACCTGCGCTTCTTCGAGGCCCGAAAGCCTTGCCAGGGCTTTGAGTTCGACCACAATGCAGCCATAGCAGATGAAGTCGGGCTTGTAGGTGGCCTCCAATCGGACGTCCTTGTAGAAGACTGCCAACTCCACCTGATCCTGAAACGGAATGCCCCTTTGCGCGAACTCTATCGCCAACGCCTGCTGGTAAACCGGTTCATGAAATCCACATCCCAGTTGCCTATGCACTTCCATCGCCGCCCCGATGATCGCATACGTCCGTTGATCGCGTTCTCGCTGCGATTCCTCGTGCATACTCTTCCTCCGCTATTCTCCTGAAATCTGCGTAATCTGTGTAATCTGCGGATAGTCCTCTTCGTTCTTGGCACCTCAGCGGCGCCGTCACCCGTTTATCATTGCGATCACTCGGTCGTGCAACTTCCCATTCGTCGCCACCCCGCTCGCCCCGTGGATCGTCGCTTCCCCGTGAATGTCGGTG
>JAQTVL010000553.1 GCA_028706835.1 Phycisphaerae bacterium
ACAAAGAAGTGAGGTGGGCTCTTTTTGCCGGAAGCCCCATTCACCTTCCCGCCGTCACCAGTCAACGCCAGCTTCTGCCGCCGGGTCAGCTTCTTGATCGCCGCCTTGTCACGGGGCGCGTTAAAACCAGCCACTCATGGGCGCGTCAAAACCAGCCAGTGAATGGATGTGGTTAGGACTGTTATGTCCTCTCGATCGAGCGTTGGCAAGTATCGATTGGACGGATAGTGCGGGGTTCCTTGCCGCCGGGAGCCGGTGGGCGCGTTTGGCTGGTTTTGAAATCCGCCGCTGTTTTTGTGGGCTATGCTTCGGGTTGCCTGGCGAAACGGAGTCGGGCTCTGCTGAGGAGCAACCCGACGAGGGATAGCCAGGCCAAGGCGGGAGAATGAACCCGCAGGCCTGGGGTGGTTCTGCCCCGGGCCTTTTTCGTATTTGCCGTTCATTCTTTTGCCTTGTCATGCCTCAAAAAACCTCCCGGGCAATCGCCCGGATTCCCGGTGGGCGCGTGGCGCGAGTTGGGCCGCCGCGCGGCACGGTTCACTTGCCCTCTGTGTCTCCGCCGCCCCACCGATAGCTCTTGCCGCTGAGTTCGATGATCTCGGCGTTGCCCAACAGGCGGTCGAGGATCGCCGTGGCCGCGGGAACATCGCCGATCAACTTACCCCAATCTTCCAACGGCCGGTTGCTGGTCATCATCGTCGAACGCAATTGGTGCCGCCGCATGATGATCTCGAACAGGTATTCTCCGGAACGTTTGGGCAAGTGCTTCAACCCCATGTCGTCCAGAATCAGCAGGTCACATTTCAGATACCGGCTCATGATCCGGTCGTGCCCCTCGAAGGCCTCGTCATGCAGGAAGTCCCGCACGGCGTCGAAGATCGAACGGTACAGCACGGTGAACCCGGCATGGACCAGTTGCCGGCCGATGGCCTGCACCAGATGACTCTTGCCCAGGCCCGGCGGGCCGACCAACAACACGTCGCGGTGTTGACGCAGAAAGCCACCGGCGGCCAGGTCGTACATCTGTTTCTTCTTGATCGCGCGATTGAACTCCCAGTTGAAGTCTTCCAGGGTCTTCGGTTCCCGGAAGTCGGCCGCCTTCAGGTCCCGGGCGATCTGCCGTTCCTGACGGATGGCCAACTCGTCGGCCAGGACCAGTTCCAGGAACTCGGCATAGTCCAGGCGACTGGCCAGGGCCTCCTGCAGACGCACGTCCAGGGTCTGAGACATCCCGCTCAGACGCAACTTCTTGAGGGACTCAGCTAACTTCGCGTTCATCGGACTGACGCTCCTTTCGAAACTGGCGTAAAGAGGCGAGCGAGTAATCGCTCAGGGGACGAATGATCGGATGCTCTTCCAGAAACTCGAACTGTCGTTGCTCGGCACCACCACGCTTCAGCAACTGGCGGATGGTCCGCAGACGGTAGGCCCCGTGGGACAGCGCCACGCGGCAGGCTTCTTCCAACGCCTCCGAGGGGTGCTTGCCCGCCAGATGCTTCAACCCCACCAGGACCCGGACCGCCTCCACGCCGCGGGCCTGCGTGGTGGCTTCGGCCCACTGCCGGGTCTGGGGCCCGATCGTCGCGATCTGGCGCAGCAAGGCGTCCGTGCCGCGTTCGACGGCGGAAACTTTTTCCTGGGGGATGTGTTCGGGCGCCGAACGGAAACGCCCCGGCTCCGTCTTGGCATGGACGATCAGCTGCTCCCAGCGATCGTTGAACAGACGCACTAAGCGGCCATCCCATCGCGCCCACAGGCGATGGCCCACGTACTCGGGCGGGGCGGAATAGAAGGCCTTGTCCACCTCCACAAAGCCATCCCGATGGACGGCCCGCCGCGCTTCGTGGAAGAACGGGAACCGCTCCGCCGGCAGCGGCAGCAGTTCCCGACGTTCGCCCTCTTCGAACCGCTGCTGGACTTGTTGCTTGGTCGTCCCGTGGATGCGCTGGTCCGCCACGCGCGCCTCCCAGTCCAACAAGAACTGATTCTCCTCGGCCAGGCTGCCGAAGGTCCGGCCCTTCAGGGCATTCCGCTTGACGTACTTGACGCTGCTTTCGACCTTGCCCTTATGACGCGGCGTGTACGGCTTGGTCGGCAAGAACACCGTGCCGTAGTGCCGGGCAAACGATTGCAGCTTGGGATGCACCTCCGGGTCGTACCAGTCGGCCTGAGCCACGGCCGCTTTGAGGTTGTCAATCACCAGCCGCTTGACCGCCCCGCCAAAGTACCGGAAGGCGTTCTCCAGGCATTGCACGAAGGCTTCCGTGGACTGCTGCCACACTGCCTCGCTGTACGCCTTGCGGCTGTAGGACAGCACGATCCGGAAGACCCACGGACGGCGAACCTTGCCGTCGGCCATGCGGACCGGCGCGCCGGCGCCGAAGTCCACTTGGGCCTCTTCCCCAGGGCCGGTCTCCAGCCGCCGGAACGGCAGCGGAGTCTTCTGCTTCAGGCGGGCGACGTACCGGCGCACGCTATAGTAGCTGGGCGCCTGATCGTGGTGCTCCGCGACCAAGTCCTGGTGAATCCGCACGGCCTGCAGGTCTTCCTCGAGCTTGGCCAGAATCTGCTGCCGAAACGGTTCGCACTCACTCCCCGGTCCGGTGGCCGAACGGGTCCGGGCTTGGCCCGTCACACCGGACGGCGTCGCGGACGCGGCGGCTTCCGTGCCGGTGGGCGCGTCTTGCGCAGAGGCCGGAACAAACGCTTCGCCGCTACCGGCCATCCCGGTGGGCGCGTTCGGCGGGTTCTGGCCGGGTGCGGCAACCGCCGCTTCGTCGCCGCCGGCCGTCCCAGTGGGCGCCCCTGGCGGGTCTTGCCCGGACGCCCGAACTACGCCTTCGCCGCGGACCGCTGTCCCGGTGGGCGCGTTTGGCCGGTTTTGGGCACTGGCCCGCGCCACGTACCTGCCCACCGTCTCCCGATCCACCTGCAGCAACGCCGCAATCTGACGCTGCGAGTGTCCGGTTGTATGAAGCGTAACGATGCTGTCGATATCGGCCATTGCGAGTCGGTTCGCCATCCAGTTTCTCCTTCAGCAAAAAGTTGCTGAAGGCTAGATGACGAACTCTTCCTCCTCGTAAGTGGCCGGTTTTCAGGCGCCCATTGGTGGCTGGTTTTGGGCGCCCCGTGACACGAATCTCGCCAACGAGGCGTAAGACATGTCGGGCGCCCCTGGATGCTGGGCGTGGCAGGAAACGCACTTCATATCGAAGACCGGCCGCTTGACGAGTTCGACGAAATTGAACGGCAGTCCGCCGGTTGCGACTTCCGGCATAATCTTCGACGGCGGGCGTTTGAGGGCCTGGGGCACCTGACCCGTTTGGGCAGACCGCCACTTGTCTTCATGGCATCCCTGGCACGACAGCCGCTCGCCGGGATGAACGTAGCAACGAGGGCTGAAATAACTTCCCGGTTTTCGGTTGGCAATAGCACAGAGAGATGATCATCACGCCTCTACAAGAGGGGTTATTCTTCGCGCGGGTGGCG
>JAQTVL010000036.1 GCA_028706835.1 Phycisphaerae bacterium
GGCCTCGCCGAAGGGTGCCAGCCGCGATGGTCGATGCGTTGGAGCCTCGGTTGATGATGAGCGGGACCGGGCCGGATCGTATCGAGACGTTCGACACCAATCCGGGCAGTGCTTGGCTGGCGGTGACCGCCAACACTGCCGGCGGCAGTACCGCCCCGGCAGCCGGATGGAGCGCCATGGGCGGGGCCGGCGACAACGGCGGATACATCTTCGGCAACATCTCCCCGACCACCGTTTCCAACCGGCTCTACGGCCTGCAGCCGGCCACAACCGCCGCGTGGGACAACCTAACCGGCACGGCCATGACCGTGGACACCAAGCTCGTCACCGGTGCGGTCACTGGGCCGACGCCCCCGGCGGTGCGGTTCTATGTCGGCACCTATACCGGCGGGTATAATTATTTCGTGACGACCGACGCCTTCAGTTGGAACCCCAACGGCGACGTGGATTGGACGACGCACGTGGTGGATCTCCTGGCCGGCAATTTTTTGGAGTGGCCGAACCAGGCCGCTCATAGCAAGACGTTCGACCAGGTGATCGCTCACCCGGAGGACATCGGGGTATTCTTCACCGGCGACTCCGGGCACTTTGCCAACAACGCCTGGCTGGGCCTGTCTGGCGCCGCCGGGACGATCCTCGGTTTGGACAATTTCGGATTGGCCCCGCTGTCCCCGACGGCCCTGGCCGCGACAACTACAACGACCCCAACCGGTCAACCGGCCGTGGATTTGACCTGGACTGACCGCTCGACGAACGAGGCCTCGTTCATGCTTCAGCGGGCACAGAATGCAGCCTTCACGCAGGACGTGACGACTGTGGCTCTCCTGCCGGCGGACACCACGGCTTACACGGACGCAACGGTTGAACCCAACACGACATACTGCTATCGCGTGTTCAGCCTGAACACTGCGGGTGTCAAGTCGAGTGAAGCGATCTCCAACCCAGTGCTGACGCTCCCCGCCGCCCCGACGGAACTGGTGGCGACGGCCATATCGTCTGGCGAAATCTCCCTAACATGGACGCCGGGTCCGAACAGTCCAATGAACTTTACGGTTCAGCGCTGGGATGACACGTTGGGCGAATCAGGCGTCTGGACCACCATGATCGTTGGTCGAACGACTGCCAGTTATATTGACGACAATGCCGGCGAGGGGTTGGATTCCGACACGGTCTACACGTATCGCGTGATTGATACAAATGCTGCTGGCGACTCGCAACCGAGCGAAGCCGCACTCGTCATCACCGCCGTTGCGCCCAGGGCGTTCGCGCTGTCGTCCACCGAGGTCTACCTAACCTGGCCTGTTGGGCACAACAGTTCGTTGGGCTACACGATCCAACGATTCAATCCCGACGCGGCGGTGAACGATTGGGAGATCGTTGCAGAACATGTCGATTCAAACGAGTTCTACGATGCCAGTCGGACGCCCGGTCAGACGTATGTATATCGTGTAGCGGATTTGCACGGCGAAGTCTTGTCGCCGTGGAGCCTCCCGGCAAACGCGACGGTGCTACTCCTAGCCGAACCATTAAACCTTCATGCGTCTTCCGATGCCACAGGAAATATCCTTGTGTGGGACGATCCGGCAACGGATGTGGGGGAGTTTCTGATTGAACGGTCGTCGAACCAACTCGCGTGGGAGCGTGTGGGGGTGGTATCGGCGGTGCCGGGAGCGACCCACTATTCCATGACCGATGCCGGCGCGTCCGATGGAACCGTTTACTACCGCGCTATGGCAATCCAATACGATGCGACGGGCGGCTCTTCCGATTGGGTTTGGACGTACCTGAATACTCCGCTGAACAGGCCGAGTAATCTCATGGCCTCCGTCACGGTAGATCACCAGATGGTATTGAGTTGGTCGCAACGTTCACAGTCTACGACGGAGTTCATGATCGAGCGCAGCATAAATGAGGGTGGGTGGGAGAGCATCGGCACTGTGCCATATTCCGCAGAGCACGCTGTCTTTGGCTTCACCGACCCACTGGACGCGTCAGGGTTGACTGTGGACTATCGCGTGACAGCCCAAGCACCGGCGACCCAACCGGCCACAAGTCAACCAGCGAGAGCCGACGGACAGGGGGAGGTTGTCAATATTGCCGTGGACGTGTGGATATATCAGACGACTCTCCTATCCACTAACGCGAAGACCTTGGCGGAAGGAGATGCCGCGACGGATCGGGCAGATCGCTTCACCCAATCCACAACGCATACGCTTGGTGTGGCAGTCACAGGTACGACGGTCAAGGAGATTCGCGCGGCCATCGACACCGCCCTACAGAAATATCGTAGCAGCGCATCGTTACCTGTCAAGTTCACTATCGCAAACGTTCATATAATTGGGCATCGCCTCGGCCCTCAAACAGGGCCCGGTTTTATGTTTGGCGATATCGGTATGGGGCTGAATGTTGAGAACAAGGTTACCGCCAGTCTCAAGGATGCGGCCGTCAAAGGCGAACTAGTTGCACTAAACGAGGCACTCGGAAAACCCACTTGGCAATTTGAACACTGCAACGTTGATGCCATTCGGCAGGATCTGCAGGCATTTGCAGACATCGTCGGCCACGCGGTCGTTGGATTCAAAGAGATGGTCAATCCCAATCGTCGTTTCGATGTTCCGGTCTATTTGAATCCAAACTTTGACCCAAACAAGCGTACTGAACCTGGTTATGTACTGAGGGTACGGGAATACCTCCCGGCTACTTCGGTACTGATTAACCCTACTCCTGCTCCATGACCGTGGAGGCTTGCGATGGTACGTAGCATTCAATACATGGTTTCATGCCTGGTCTGTGTTATCGCGGGATGCGCAGCGGACGTGCGCCCGTGGGCCGAAATGCCTGGCGCGGCGCCGGCGCATGCAATGCGAGTGATTGGGAACTATCTTCTCATATTGGACGAAGCAGGACGTCTCTCGAGTTATGCCCTGACCGACGGGCGTCTTGCCTGGAAGCGCGAACTGCCTTGCGGCGACCTGCCGCTTGACTATCCGACGCCGATCGAGGAGAGCCAACATCTTGGACTTGTCTTTCCCGGCGGCGGGATGACGTGCATCGAGCCGGCAACCGGCAACATTCGCTGGAGGGCCGCAAATGACGCCTTCCCCGTGTGCGTGAGCGAGACATTGGTGTTGGTTTGTGAAACGGATGCGCGTGGGCGCAATGCCTCCCTTCAACGTCTGGACGTTTCGACCGGGCGCAAACGATGGGCTTCGTCGATGCCTGCCGCGGTCGCGCGCGCCGCGGTTGTGTCGAGCACGGGCGGGATCGTGCTGGGGACGGATGGGAGCATTACGCGGATCGATCTAACGAATGGGTCCATAGCCCGTCGCCAGGCCGAGCCTGGGGTGAGCATGGACGTGCGCGGCGGTGGCGGCGTACACGGCTCATTGCGGTTCTCAGCCACGGACTCCGTCTCTGGTTGCGCCGTGGGCAAGAGTCTGGCTGTGGCACATGCGTCGGGTCGGCTGTGGGCCTTTGACCCAGCCTCAGACGCGGTGCTATGGGATCAACCACGAATCGCCCCGGGAGAGCGAGCTCGTGTCGTGGACATGGCGTTTTGTGACGGAGTGCTCGTCTTGCAACGTGAGTGGACCGGGCCGTTTGCCGAGATGGCCGGTCTTGACGCGGCGACCGGAGAGGTGCGGTGGCGGAGGCCCATAACCCTGTTCAGAGTTGGATCGCGCATGCAGGTGCGTCGCAACGAGCTTTACGCGTGTGCGGAACCCAACGTGCTCTCTCGCATCGATCCGATGACCGGAAAGGACATGTGGCATGCGCGGTTCCCCGTGGCTGTCGAGCCGCCGTTTGCGGTCGGCTCGAAGTATATCTATGCGCAGAAGTGGGGCGTCATAAGCATGCTGTGGCGAGTACGCAAGCCGAACTGACGCGGGGAGTATGAGGAAGCCGAAGACAACCACCTATTTTGTTAACCCCCCACCCCCGCCGCCGGCTAGGAGGCCCTGACGCCATGACCACCCGGACGCCCAGAATCAAATTTCCTATCAGTTCAGTGGTGCATTTGGTTCCTAACGCCGATGCGTTCCAGGAAGACGGTTACGCCTTGGCGACGGCCGCCAGTTCCGGCGCCGCCAGGGCGCACAGGTCCTCGACCGCCTGCACCTGCGCCTCGCTGGCCGTCGGCGGCAGTGTGATGCCGATCGCTTTCCGATTCCACCCGGTCATGTCCTTGTAGAAGAACTCCGGGTTGGGCGTCTTGCCATCGAAGGCGTTGATCGTCAGGGCCTCTTCGGACCCCGCCAGCCGATAGCTGTCCGGGCCGTCCGCCTTCCGCGGCTTGGCCAGCACGCCTTGCCGCACGGCGACGTCCAGGACGTTGCGGGCGTACACCATCACGGCGCCGCCGGCTGCCGTGTGCATCGCATACACCTGCTTGCGGTACTTGCCGTCCGGGATATAGAACTGGATCGTGTCCGAACCGCTCAACTTCGTCGCCCCGGGCGCCCAGGTCATCAGGGCAAGCGCCAGCCGACGCCAGCGGGACGCCAGTCCCGCTACCCCCTGCCCCTCGCACGCAGCCACCTGCTTATCGAAGTTCAGCCGGTCCTTCTCGCTCAGCCGTGACAGCAACGTCGACGGATCCACCGCCTCGGGCAGGCTCGGGGCAACATGGGTCTGGTTCTTCATGATCTGGGCTCCAAAGGCCGGGGGAAAGGGCCACGGGACTTATGGGAAGAACGGGACCTGTGCAACTCACAGGTCTCGTTCTTCCCATCAGTCCTGTTCGTCTCCGCGAAACCCGTGAAAACGACAGAAAAAGAGAGAGCCACGGTTGCGTGGCTCTCTCTTTTTCAGAATCGTCGCCTCGTAGCGACCGCCACGGCCACCGCCGCCGCCGCCGCCACCGAAGCCGCCACGGCTGCCGCCACCACCGCCGTAGCCGCCGCCTGGACGGCTCTCACGCGGCTTGGCCTCGTTCACGGTCATGGCCCGGCCGCCGTTGTCCTTGCCGTTCAGGCCGGCGATCGCCGCCTGAGACTCGGCATCCGAGCCCATCTCGACGAAGCCGAAGCCCTTGCTTCGGCTGGTCTCGCGGTCCATGATGACCTGGGCGCTCTGGACCGTCCCGAACGGCGCGAACAGCTCTTGCAGCGTCGCATCGGTAACGTCGTAACTGAGATTCCCTGCATACAGCTTCTTGCCCATCTGTTCTCCTATGGAGGTTGGGCGTGTTGACCCGCATTTTGCTTTCCGGGTCGATGTTGAAAGTGGCCACCATTCAGGCCGGGAAGTTAGGAGCGTTGGCGAGAAAGTGGCAATCGGAGGAAATGTCTGCCAGATCGCGAGTCTTCTCGTCGGACGAACCCGACCGCCACAGTATAGCACATCGCTCGGGCATTTGATCGAAGAAAGTAAAATCGTTCCCGCCGATTGGCGACGCATAGCGCTACAGCGCCACCTCGTCGATTTCAGGCCAGGAACGGCGGTCAAAGCCAGGACAAATAAGGACTTACGGCCGACCTAGCGCTGTAGTGCTAGGCGCCTCTGGAAACGCGCGCCCTTTTGTGGCACAATACGGGTGTTCCCCCTCGGACGGAGCGGACCCGTATCGCCCCTGCCCGATGTTGCCAGAAAGGTCCCACTGCGATGAGCACGATGTCAAAGGATTCGCCAAGAGCCAAGGAGGCGGCTGGCGATGTACAGGTCCAGGTCCTGCTCTGCAAGTCCTGCGGGCTTTGCGCCGAATACTGCCCGCACCACCTGCTCAAGCCGGCCACCGAAATCCCGCCCGACCAGCGAACCGGCCCGGTGATGAACCCGGCTGGCCACGTGGTCTACGAGGTCTACGACCCCGAAGGGCTCTGCACCGGCTGCGGCATCTGCGGCAATATCTGCCCTGAAGGCGCGGTCGTGGTGTACCGGAGAAGAAAGGCTGGCCCCTCTCCCCTGCCCCCTCCTCCCGCGGGGGAGGGGAATGGCTCGAAGAAAGGAAAGGAGGCCGACAATGGCTGACCTGCGTCGCGTCCTCCTCAAGGGCGAAGAAGCCATCGTGCTGGCCGCCGCCATCGCCGGCGCGGACCTCTACGGCTACCCGATCACGCCGGTAACAGGCGTGGTCGAGATGGCGTCGGAACTGTTCCCGCAGATCGGGCGAATCTTCCTGCAAGCCGAAAGCGAAGTCGCGGCCGCAAACATGGCCTACGGCGCATCCGCCGTCGGGCAGCGCGCGCTGTGCGTGTCCAGTTCGCCGGGCGTGAGCCTCAAGCAGGAAGCCATCAGCTACATGGCCGGCGCGGAACTGCCCGGCGTGTTCGTCAACGCGATGCGCGGCGGGCCGGGCCTGGGCAACATCGGCGCGTCGCAGGCCGACTACTTCCAGGCGACCCGCGGCGGCGGGCACGGCGATTACTACACGCCGGTGTTCGCCCCGTCGACCGTGGCTGAAACGTTCGACATGACGCTGGCCGCGTTCAACGTGGCCGACCGCTACCGCACGCCGGTGATGGTCATCATCGACGGGTCGATCGCCCAGGCGACCGAGTCGGTGCAGATCGGCCCCGAGGCCGCCACGCTCGTCCAGACCTTCGCCAAGCCGTGGGCGGCGACCGGCGCCGCCGGGCGGGGCAAGAACGTTGTCACGAGCTTCCGCCTCGAACCGATCGAGGCGCTGGAAAACCTGAACCTGGACTTGCAGGCGAAGTACGCCCGCATCAGCCGGGAACTCGCCGACCAGGCCGTCGGCACGCTGCTCGACGACGCGGACCTGCTGGTCGTCGCCTACGGCTCGACCGCGGGCGTGGCTGAGGCGGCCGTCCGACGGGCCCGCGAGAAGGGCATCAAGGCCGGGCTGCTCCGGCCGAAGATGCTCTGGCCGTTCCCGTCGACGATGCTGCGTCAGGCGGCCCGCCGGGCGCGGGCCGTGCTCGTGCTGGAAATGTCGGCGGGGCAGATGGTCGAGGATGTCCGCCTGGTCGTCGGCAACGCCCGCGAGGTGGTGTTCTACGGGCGGATGGGCGGCATGGTGCCGGGCGAACTGGAAGTGCTCGCCCAGATCGAGCAGGTCCACCGCGCCCACGTGCAAACCCCGCCCCCTGCCGACTTCGCCGCGCGCACCCGGCTGCTCGAACGCGAGCATTACTCCCGCAACCTGCCGCAGGCCCACCCGATCCCGGATGATCTGCGGATCGAGCGCGACTTCGCGCCACCGCAGGCCGACCAGGGGACCGTCGTCGTCGCGTCGCCGTCCATGGACACCACCCCGACCCACTACTGTCCCGGCTGCGGGCACGGCAACCTGCACCAGATCATCGCACGCACCGCCGACGAACTGGCGCTGCGCGACAAGATGATCGTCATCGAGCCGGTCGGCTGCTCGGTCGTCACCTACTGGACGTTCGATACAATCCAGGCCGCCCACGGACGCGGCATGGCGCTGGCCACCGCGGTCAGCCGGTCGCGCCCGGATCGCGTCATCCTCAGCTACCAGGGCGACGGCGACCTGGCGAGCATCGGCATGGCCGAGACCATCCACGCCGCCAGCCGCGGCGAGGACTTCATCCTCGTGTTTATCAACAACTGCATCTACGGCATGACCGGCGGGCAGATGGCCCCGACCTCGATCCCCGGCCTGCCCACGACCACCAGCGTCAACGGCCGCGATGTGGCCGAGGTCGGCGCCCCGATCGACATGTGCAAACTGTTCGCCCAACTCGACGGCGTAACGTATCTGGAGCGTGTCGCGCTCGATGGCCCGGCCGGCCTGACCAAGACCGCCCGGGCGATCAAGCGGGCGATGAAACTACAGGCCGACGGCGTCGGCGGGCTGAAGGTCGTCGAGGTGCTGTCGCCCTGCCCCGTCGGCTGGAAAATGACGCCCGCGCAGTCGCACCGCTACATCAAGGACGTCGTCAGCAGACACTTCCCGCCGGGCAAGTTCAAGGACATCGCCGAGACCCCGCGACCGGCCCGCAAGCATCCGCCCGCTGTCGCCCCGGCGGAGGTGCTCAACCAGGCGGACCTGCACTGGGTGACGCCGGCCGGCGGATACGCCAAGCCGGACCGCGCGCGGTTCAGCCAGCCGGGCCTGCGAATCGCCGGCCACGGCGGTCAGGGCATCGTGCTGCTCAGCGGCCTGCTGGTGCATGCCGCGGTTCGCAGCGGCGAGCGGATTTCCGTGCTGCCGAGCTACGGCTCGGCCATGCGCGGCGGCACGTGCAACTGCCAGGTGCGGATCAGCGATTCCGCGATCGCCTCGCCGTACGTCTCCGCCCCGGACATCGTGGTGGCGATGAACCAGCCGAGTTTCGAGAAGTTTGGCCCGACGGTCCGCCCCGGCGGCCTTCTGCTCTGCGACAGCACGCTGGTAACGGACCTGACGGTGGCCAAGCTGGCGGAGGGAGTGGAGGTCGTCGCCGCCCCGACGACGAAGATCGCCGCCGACCTCGGCAACGAGCGAATGGCGAACATCGTGGCCGTCGGCGTGCTGGTCGGCCTGACGAAACTGCTCGACCCGCAGGCGATCCGCGACTCCATCCCGGAAATCTTCGCCCACCGCCCGAAACTGGCCGGGCCGAACCTGAAAGCCTTCGAGGCGGGACTGGCGGCGGCGAAGAAGGCGTGAGTTGTCGGAGATACGAAGGCGATTAACAACGGTTGGAATTGTCCACCGGCACAATGGGGCGTCCGTATGATCGTTGGCACGCTACGACTGAATGGAAAGACCTATCGGGTTGTGCGCGAGGAAGACTATCGGGCCATGCTCGCCGCCATGCGGTGGCACCAGCGTCAGGTCAAGCAGGATGCCGCCGACGCAGCCGAGGCCGAGCGACGGCGCAAACGCTCCAAGCGCAAGACGATCCCGCTCGCCCAATTGAAGGCGGAACTGGCACAACAGAAACCACCGCGGTCCCCGTTCGATGTGTCCGGCGTGAAGACCGGAGCCAGCACATCGGATATCCTTTCCGCTATTCGGAGCATTCGCCGCTCGTCGAAACGAGGCAAACGCCAAGTTGTGAAATCCGCCGGACAGTGCGGATCCTACCCGATTGGGAGAAATGGGGGCAGCTAATGTGTCTGCCGCTGGCCGCCGCGACACATCCCTGGCTGAGTTGGTTAGTGTGCCCCGGCATTGTCGTATTAGGCGTGTTGCTGGAGATCGTAGCTCGTATCGTCTCTCATCGCGCCCAGATCCGCACATCGAAGGAGATGCTGACGCAGCAGGCGGAACTCGAAGAAGAGCGTAGGATGCTTGGTGCCGAGCGAAGGGACTTGGACCGACTGTATCGTCAGGCGCTTGATGAAGTGCTGCAATTGGCCAAGGAACACCGGATTCCTCCAAGGATCGTTCCGTTTTTCGGCACCGGACCGTCCCATCCGCCCTTTGAGAACACCCGACGGGACCTCGTCGATCTTGTGAACCTCATCAAGCGGGATGACCAGGAGCATTTGGAAAGGAATAGACGCCGACCTCGGAACGTCGGGAGACGCCGGGTCGGCTGGGATTACGAGAATAAGGTCAAAGAGCGTTTTGAGGCGAACGGATTCAGCGTTTACCCTCGGGGACGGGATGCTGGCTACCAGGACGGCGGTATCGATCTTGTGGCCACAAAGGAAGCAACTCTGCTGCTGATTCAGTGCAAGTGCCTAGGCAATCACAACAACGGTCCTCGGAAGGGGCGACGCAAGTACTTGGGGGAAAGCGTCATCTTTGAGTTCTATGGTGCACTGGCGGCTTTCAATCGCACTTACCCCGCAGCTGGCCCATTCACGCCCATAGTCTGCACTAACACTGAGCCTACCGCGATCGGCAAACGGATCGCACAACAGTTCGATATCGAGATTCAGCACGTAAAAATGTGATCTGAGCGGGCCTGGGACAGCAGAAGGGCAGTATCTTCACCCCCTCATCCCCCCCGGATCGCTTCCATCAACTGGTCGGCGTGGGACCGGATCCACTTCGACTTCCAAGCGATCGTGTTCGCGAACGGGCGGCCTCGAATCCAAACGAGGCCGCGGCGGGTGAATCACTCAATGTGCCGCGTGAACAACCCGTCTCGTCTTCCTCTTGGCCGCCTTGATCCGCTGGTCCAGTTGTGCGGTGCGCCGCCGCCAGTAGGCCAGTTCCTGGGCACGCGTCATCGTCTTGATATGCTCGTAGACGCGGCGGCTGCCTTGCCGTTTCATTTCCACACAGTCAAAAGCCTTCGTCTTCATCGCCTACGACCTCCTGCGGCGTGTGAATCGCGAGCTCGGCCAATCCGTGCAGCCGGTTTACTGCATTATACATCGGTATCTTCTGGAAGTGGACGATGTGGCGACAGTTCCAACTGACCAGCACCGGACAGGAGGTAACCGTGGCGATGGCAACGTGCAGGGCGTCGGCAGCGGATTTTCGCGTCACAATGCCGGCGGCGATATAGGCCCGCCGCAGCACGACCGCCTGGTCTGTCAGCTCCGCCCGCTGCATCCACGGAAGCATCTGCTCGAAGTAACTCCGTACCGCGGAAGGGGCGGCAGCAAGTTCATCTTCCACCACCGCCGACGTGACCAGCAACAGTCGCCCGGCCCGAACCTTGCGGAAGAAGGCGCTACTCACACGGGCGAACTCGTCATCGAAGACCCCGCCAAAGACAGACGTGTCGGCGTATACTCGGACCAGATTAACCACGACGTCCCCTCATCCCCCTCGGATCGCTTCCATCAACTGGTCAGCGTGGGACTGGATCCACTTCACTTTGCGAGCGATCGTGTTCAGGAACAAGTAGCCCTTGATCCGGCCGAAGCTGCCCGTCGCGGCCACGGGGAGAACGGCCTCGGCGATCAGCGCTTCGATCATCAGGTGCGGGATTGCGACGATTTCGCCTTCGCTGATCGGGGTCGCCGCTTCGTAGCCGCGTACGAAACGTTTGAACCGCGTTTCGTCGAGATAGTCCGGCCAATTGGCGGGATCGTCGGCCCCGCCGAGGATCGAGAATTGCAGGGCCCCGTTGGCCAGGTCGGTCACGCGCTGCTGGATTCGCGTCGAATCGTAGTCGATCACCGCCACCACCCGGTTGTTCAGGAACAGCATGTTCCCCGGATGCCAGTCCGCGTGGACGATCTGCATCGGCCATTCGTCCATGCCCGCGGCCTTGGCAGCCTGGGCGGCCTGGCTGTAGGACTGGCTGATGAAGCCCAGCAACTCGCCGGCCTCTTCGCCATCGACTTGGCCCTTGTCGATCTGCTTGGGCACGACCGACAGCGCGTGCTTGACCTGGGCGCTGTCGTGGTAGCTGCCCGTCGCCGGCACATACGGCGACTGGAAATCCAGCAGCAGCTTGTGGTAAAGCCCGAGCACCCGGCCCGCGTCGAACGTCGCGTCGAGGTTGCCCTCATACGGCTGGCCGCTGATGTACTCGAAGACTTCGTAGAGGTAATCGAACAACTGGAGCATGGAGTTGTTTTCGCGCCGCGTGCCGATCAGGTGCGGCAGCGGGAATTGCCGGCTGACGAGGAACAATTGAAGCGTGTGGGCGAGAGCGACCTTGTAGGGGTCGTCCTTGCCGCGGGCCCGGCGCTTGAGCAGGTATCGCCCGGTGTCGGTTTCGAGCACCGCCTTCGGGGCCTTGCGCGAGCCGCGGTTGAACGGGTGAATCCGCTTGATCACCCCGAGGTCGTAATTGCTCAGGACGATCGCCAGTTCCGACGTGCCATACAGGTCCCGACCGTCCGGGCCGACCAGGGCGGACTGACCCGTCACGTTCGACAGCCCGACCGAGTTGGCGAGCCCGGCCAACGGCGCCGGGGAATCCGTCGGAGCGCCGGGCAGCCCCGGCGTGGGCACGGTCACGGTCGCCTGGCAGTGCGGGCAGTGAACCTGTAGCCCGATCGATTGTTCCTCGACCTGGATCGCGCCCTGGCAACTCCGGCAGTTGAACGTCGTGCTCATCAGAATGGCCCTAGCGCACTTCATCGCCCAGCGGCGAACGCCGAAGAAAAGAACATACGTCAGGCTCGCCCGATGCGTCAAGTGCGTGGCTGGAAAATTCCCGCGCCCGCATCGCCCGCCTACAGTTGCCGCATCGCCGCCAGGATGTTCGTCCGGCCGGCCCGCAACGCCGGGATCAGCGAGGCGACCAGGCAGCAGATCACCGCGAAGCCGATGGCCAGCCCCAGCGCGCCGGCCGGCAGTTTCAGTTCGCTTTGCAGGCCGAACAGCATCCGGTCGAAGTACAGTGCGTTCAGCGACACGTGTACGCCGTGTACGATGCCCAGCACCGAGCCAAGCAGCGCGATCGTGACGGCCTCCGCCAGCACCTGCCGGGCCAACTGGAACCGCGTCATGCCGATCGCCCGCAGCACGGCGAGTTGGCGGCGGCGGCTTTGCACGTTGGCGGCCATCGAGAACCCGACGCCCAGCGACGCGATGGCCATCGCCCACAGGGCGATCTTCGCGAGCACCGCCACCACGCCGCGATACTCCCCGATGATCATCTCGAGCAGTTCGTCCAGCGAGCCGGGGAAGTGCCGGACGCCCATGTGTTCGAGCTCCCCGCTGATGGCCTTAAGGCTCGCCTGGGAATCCACCACGCTGCCGTCGGGTTTGCGCGGAAAATCGAACAGCAGGATTCGCGTCAGCAGCGGCAGTTCCGCGCCGCCGTCGGCCGGCTGATTCCCAGCCGCACGCGTTGTCGCGACGCGCTCGGCGAGCAGGATGCGATTGGCGTTGGCGATGTTCCCGATGATCGTGCCGGCGGACAGGCTGAGGAACCGGTCGCGGAGGTTCAGGAAATCGATGGCCATGTCCAGCGTCGAGCTTTCGACCACGCCGACGATCGGCAGGGCGACGATCGGGTCGGTGTGTTCGCGGTACAGCCGGACGGGATCGCCGAGTTTCACCCCGTAGCGGGTGGCGAACTCGCGGGTGACCAGGACGCCCCGGCCGACGTCCACCTGGGCCAGCGCCCACGACGACGGCCGGCCGCCCTGAATCTCCACGAAGTTCAACTGGATCAGTTGGCTCATGTCGCCGATCGGCCCAGCCAGGAATTTCACCTCGCGTGACGAGCTGCGGTCGGTCTGCTCCGGCGGCAGGCAACGGACCCAGAACGCCATCAGAGGCGTCGGCGTGCGAACCTGGGGCAGGGCCGTAACCCGCCGAAGCTGGTCGCGGTTGAGTTCCTCGAAGAAGAACACAAACCCCGGCGGAATCTTGGTGGGCAACTGCCAGCCGCTGATGATCGACTCGCTGTGGACCCGCAGGTTGACCAGCATCGAGATGCCGACCATCAGGGCGCAGAACGTGGCGGCGGTCCGCCAGCGGGCGGTCTGCATCTGGTCGTCCAGCAGCCGCGGACGCACCCAGGCCAGCAGTGCGGCGACATACTTGAGCACGCGCCCAAGCGTAGCCACCACCAGCGGGGCGGCCAGAAAATACCCGAGGTAGATCATCGGCACGCCGGCGCCCAGGTAGACGTCCATGACCTGGTCCGGCCCGGCGCCCGGCCAGAGGCGGTAGCGCGTCAGGAACGACAGGCCCAGCAGAGCGATGCCCGCCAGGCCGAGGATCACGTCCAGCCGCAGCGGCATCCGCCGGCCCTGGGGCCGGCTCGCCGCCAGCGGGCTGACGCGGCTGGCCATCCACGCCGGCAGCGCCACCGCAAGCATGACCGCGACGAACCCGCCGAACGCCGCCCACAGCAGGCCGTCGTAGCTGATGACCGTCCGCGTAAAGAACCCGCGGTAGTGGTAGATGACCGCCTTGGTGGCCGCGACGCCGGACAGCAGGCCGATCAGGATGCCGACGACCGCGATCGGCACGGCTTCGGCGAACGTCGCCAGGGCGATTTGCAGGCGGCCCGCGCCCACGCTCCGCAGCATCCCAAGCTCCACCTGGCGCTGAACCATGCCCATGCCGAGCGTGGTGAAGATGATGTAGCTGGCGGTCAGCAACGCGACCACCGACACGGTCCTGCTGATCAGGCGGTACAGCCGCATGTTGTTGTCGAGTTGGCGGAGTTTCTCGTCGGCGGTCTCCACTTCGATATTCGGCAACTGCGGCTCGGCGACGTCCGCGAGCGCGACGCCCGGCACCCCGGCTGTCGCGGCGGCGATCGCGGAACCGACCATCGCGACGGCGGGGCCCCGCTGGCGGACCTGCGCGTAGCCGCTGACCATCCGGCGAATCGCGTCACCCGTCCGCGCCATGTTTGCAGCCTGGGCGTTGCCCAGGATCACGTCGACCGACTCGAATCCGAGTGTCTGGTTGCGGAACACTCGGCTCAGGTCCGCCTGGGTCATCATGACCAGGTCGCGGAGTTGGAAGGCCTGCGTCGAGCTGGAGGTGCCCAGCCGGGGCCGAG
>JAQTVL010000554.1 GCA_028706835.1 Phycisphaerae bacterium
TTTTCATTGAGCGGAGAGGAGGTGTAGTCCATCAGGTATTTCAGCCCATCCATGCCGCCCGATGCGCGCAGGCAGAGGTCGTAGCACTCCACCAGCGCCGCCGGCACATGATAGCGCGGCCGTGGATACGAATCCGCCTCATGAAACACCTCGACGCCGCTGCCCGCGCACCAGGCCTCCTGCATTCGGACGGACTCGATGACGGTCTGTAGAGTCTGGCCTCTGAAACGGCGAAGGGATATCCAGTAGGGCGCGCCGGTAAAGCGAAGGAACCCGCGGGTCTTACCGGCCAGAATCCGGGTCAGTTCAAGAGCATCCGCGCCTTCAACGTCCCAGGACGTGTACCCCGCGCAGAAGCCCAGACGGATCGCAGGGTCGACGCTGTCGACAGCGGCACGCACCTTCCGGCAGAATCCTTTAAGCGTATCGCCCATCAGGTCAAGCCACGCGTCGCGGTAACGGCTGGGGCCGCCGGAGAAGACTTTCCGCGTGAGATCCGCGCGATCAATGGATTCATCGATACGCCGACGGTACTCGGCCATGTGCAGGTCGCACGCGCAGCCGAGGCCCGGCCTTACCGACAAACACAACTCGTCATCGAGCATGATCAGGCGGGCGCCCGCCCTGGCGATATCTGTCACCAGGCCGCCGATCAAGGCGGTGAACCGCTCGTCCATCGGGCAGAACGCATCCTTTCCCACCGCACCTTTGATGCTGGTGATGCGAGTGAACGAATCGACGTTGGCCACATCCTTCCTGGCCAGCGGAACGCCAAACCCCAACGTCGGGGTCCATACGCCCACGTCGAGGCCGTGTTTCGCGAAATACGCGATGTTGTCGCTCAGCCTCGACATCAGCGCCAGCCGCTCCGGGTCGCCTTCTGTCGCCAAGCACCGGTCAAGGGCAATAAACACACGATCCGTCATGGCTCTTCTGAGCTCGATGAGATGCTGCTCCCTGGTCTCGTCCGTCAGATTGCTGTTCATCACCGGAACGCTCAGTCTGTACAGGCTCATTTGCATAGTCTCCGTTCGATTCAAATTATGCGTGAATCGTGAATCGGGGGGCACTCCCGAGGCACTACGTCATTTCTTCGCCTGCGGCATCCGGCCTGTTTGTATCGGGACGAGCGGTCTGTCAGTCAGCAACTCCGGGCGGCGATGCTATCGCGGGTGGAGTCCCAGCTTCAATCACGAAATGAGTAAGGTGTCCCGAATTAAACAAGGTGTCCCCGAATTAAACGGGGGGTCCGGCCGGCATGTGACGGCCCGGCCGGGGGTTGCCGAAAAAACTTATAGTTAGTGAACGCTATTGTTCCACGTGGAACATTGCCGGGGGAACCCCGCCTCCCTTGATCCCTCCATCAGGGGGCAATTGTATCTACACAAGTCCGTCGGTAGATATCGATCCAAGGTGGCGCACTCGACGGCAAGGGCGAATGTCCTTTTGTGGAGTGCGGTGTCGAGGCCGCCGCAGGCGGTCGAGGCACCGCTCTTTCCCGCGTACCGGCGTGGCTCCCGCGCCACAGCAAAGCGGTGCCTCGCCCGCCGTTCGACTCGCTGCGCTCGCGAACGGCGGACTCGACACCGCACTCCACAAACGGCGAAGAGGCAGCAGGGAAAGGCTTTGCCGTCGAGGAAGTTGAACTTGTGTAGATACCGTTGCTCAGGGGGCGGGAGATCCGAGGAATGTTCCACGTGGAACATTCTGGCAGGATCGGGCGGTAGGCATGATGCGGGCAATGTTCCACGTGGAACATTGCGGCCCCCACCCTGTCAAGTTGGCAGTGACTCCGGCCTGACAGTCGGACTGTGGCAGGTTTGGCGGGGTGGTGGACGCGATAGCTGCAATTGGCATGTCGTCATAAGATGCTATGGAACAGGCGTTTGCGAACGATCGGCGGCAAGGCTTCCCCTGTGTGGCACGCGGTTTGCAGTCTTAACGGGCGTGGGAAACCATTGGCTGACGACGGCTCGCCCGGGGCGGGGGCTGTCGCGGCTGAGAGTCGTGCAGGACGAAAATTACGGTTTGCTTGAACTTGAAAAAGGAGGACAGGGATGGCCGCGAAGCAGTTGGCCTTCGACGTTGAGGCCCGCAAAGCACTTATGGCGGGCGTGAGCAAATTGGCTAAGGCCGTCAAGGCGACGCTGGGACCGCGTGGCCGGCTGGCGGTGCTGGATAAGGGTTACGGCGCCCCCAACGTCACAAAGGACGGCGTGACGGTGGCGGAGGAGGTCGAGCTCGAAGACAAGTACGAGAACCTCGGCGCGAAGATCGCCAAGGAGGCTGCGAGCAAGACGTCCGACGTGGCCGGCGACGGCACGACCACCGCGACGGTGCTGGCGGAGGCGATCGCGACGGAGGCGTTCAAGCACATCACGGCTGGCGCCGACGCCATGGCGGTCAAGCGCGGGATTAACGCCGCGGTCGACGCCGTCGTCGCCGAGCTGGCCAAACTGGCCAAGCCGGTTGACGCCGCGAAGGCGAAGGACATCGCGTCGGTGGCGGCGATCTCAGCCAACAACGACCCGGAGATCGGCAAGATCATGGCCGATGCCTTCCTGCGGGTCGGCAAAGACGGCGTGATCACGGTCGAGGAAGGCCGCTCGCTGGCGACCGAGGTCGAGGTGGTCGAGGGCATGCAGTTCGATCGCGGCTATCTGTCTCCGCACTTCATCACCGATGCGGACGCCATGAAGGTGGTGCTGGACCAGCCGTTCATCCTCGTTCACGAAGAGAAAATTTCCAGCGTGACCAAGCTGGTTCCGCTGCTGGAGAAGGTCGCACAGACTCGAAAGCCCCTGCTAATCATCGCCGAGGACGTCGAGAGCGAGGCGCTGGCGACGCTGGTGGTCAACAAGCTTCGCAGCGTCCTGCAAGTGGCGGCCGTCAAGGCGCCCGGCTACGGCGATCGCCGCAAGGCGATGCTCGAGGACATTGCGACCCTGACCGGCGCCAAGCCGATCTTCAAGGATCTGGGCATCAACCTGGACAGCGTGTCGATCGCGGACCTCGGCCGGGCGAAGAAGGTCGAGATCGACGCCGAGAACACGATCGTGATCGAAGGCGCCGGGGAGAGCAAGGCGATCCAGGGCCGGATCGACCAGATCCGCAAGGAAATCGAAATCACCACCTCGGACTACGATCGCGAGAAGCTCCAGGAGCGTCTGGCGAAGCTGGCCGGCGGCGTCGCCCAGATCAACGTCGGGGCTGCGACCGAGGCGGAGATGAAGGAGAAGAAGGCCCGGATCGAAGACGCCATGCACGCGACGCGGGCGGCGCTTGCTGAGGGCATCGTCCCCGGCGGCGGCGTGGCGCTGGTGCGCTGCATCAAGGCCGTCGACAAGGTGCGGGTCAAGGGCGAGGACGAAAAGGCCGGCGTGGATGCCGTCCGCCGGGCGCTGTCGGCCCCGCTGCGGCAGATCGCCGCGAACGCCGGCGCTGAGCCGACGGTCGTGCTGTCGAAGGTGCTGGCCAAGG
>JAQTVL010000555.1 GCA_028706835.1 Phycisphaerae bacterium
GGTTGTCTTGGACGGCGGGCCAGCCATGCCCGCGCGAGCAAGACATGCCTGCGACAAAACGACCGTCGCAGGCATGGCACCCAATCCATCAGGTGACGGCTGACAGAGCACCGGGCTTAGACGGTTCAACCCGGCTGGTTGCCGGCCGTTTCCGACAACCCCTATGCGTTTGCCAGATCCCGCGCCACGGCCAGCAGGGCTGCGATCTTTGGCTCGTCTTCCAGGCGGTGCAGGTGGAACATGATGTATCGCGGCTGGTCCGCGGCGAAGCGGCGATACATGGCGACCAGTTCCTCCGCGCTCTTGTCCTGCACCCACGCCGGCCAGATCCGCAGGCCATACGGCACGCGACAGTGCTGCCGCAGTGCCTCCGCCGGCAGGTACTGGTCCACGCTCGGGTCGTAGTCGTCGATCCGCAGCTCCTCAAGGAACGGCATGTGCTCGGGGTGCAGCAGTTCGCAGTGCAGGCTGCGGCGAGTCGCCTTGAACTCCTCGAAGATCGTCCGCCAATACGGCAGCACGAACTCGCGGAACAGCGGCGGCGTCAACATGCCGGCGAAGTCGTCCGGGAACCCGACGTGCCCGCCGTCCGGCGACGAGCCCGTCCGGGCGTTGAGCACGCGGCAGTAGCTGATCGAGCTGCGCGTGCAGAAGGCCAGCAGTTTGTGCGCCCGTTCCGGATCGTCGTACGGCAGCATGAAGAACGACGGGCCCATCATCAGCGCGGCCGTCGTGACCGGGCCTTCCAGGTCGTGGCCGATCGAGCCGCTCGCGTTCGGGCGGCGGCGTTTCAACTCCGCGGCCAGCGCCAACCGCCGCGGCACCAGGCCCGCCGCCAGGTAGTCGGCCGGCTCCGCCAGGCGATCGATGTCTTCGGGCGAGTGGATGCACGGCTCAGCCCAGGGCTCCTCGGCATCGGGCGTGATATGCACCGGCACGCCCAGCGTCGAGGCGTGAACATAGGTCAGCCCCGCAAGATGCGGCACCGGCCGCGGAACGCCCAGCCGATCCGCCAGCGGCGCGACCGCATCGCAAGCGGCGCACATGGCGTCGACATCCAGGTGCAGCATCGCCGTCGGCACGCCGGCCAACTGGGCAGCCAGCGAGTCCATGATCCCGAACGAGAACCGAACACCTCGTGCAGCCATGATTCTCCTCTCATTGGCTGGGGTGATCGTATGTAAACGACGCAACTTTTTCAATGCGGCAAAACCGTTGATCGCCTCTAAAGATTTTCGCGCGGACAGGCCGATACAAGTCACGCTGACAAGATGGAGTGGGCGTCCGTTCGCCGGGGAATGCAACTATGAGCAAACGTGAACTGATCAACCGCATTCAGTTGTTCAACCCGACCGCCGGGAGCAGATTCCTGCGGGACTTTGACGAGGCCGATCTGACGCGGTACCTGCACAACCTCGAGCAGACGACCCCGCCGGCGCGCCTGCTGCGGGCCAACGGCAACGTCGAGTCCGCCGACAGCCTGTCCGATCCGCGCCAGCTCGCGCTGGTGTTCTGACACGTTCGATCATCGAGCGCCGTGCCGCCCTTCCCGCGACACGGCGTTTTCATGCGCCCGCAAGAGACGCAGGGGCTGTGGCAAGATTCGGTGGCAGGAGTAATTCTTCGCTGTTTGTGGAGTGCGGTAGCGTAGCTACCGCTTTGGGTTGCGTAACGTCGCGCCTGCTCTCCAAAGCGGTAGCTGCGCTACCGCACTCCACGAAAAGACGGATTGGCAAGCATGCCGCCAACTCTTGCCGCATCCGACGGAGGTGGATGACGTCGATTCCTTGGACACCGCGCCGCCCTCGTGATAGGTTTATTGTTTTGACGCGAGGTGGCCGTGATGAGTGACGCCCTTTCCACACCCGATCTGCCCCTGGTCACGCGGGCCCAACTGGCTGAGGCGTTCAGCCGGCTTGGCGTTGCACCGGGCGACGTGGTGCTCATGCACAGCAGCCTGAAGAGCCTCGGCCGAATGGACGGCGGGGCCGACGGCGCGATCGACGCCGCGCTGATAGCCGTGGGGCCAGCCGGCCACCTGCTCATGCCGACGCACAGTTACTGCTATGTGAACAATGATGGCTCCTGCGCCCCCTACGATCCGGCTGCCAGCCCAAGCCGAACCGGCCTGATCACCGAGACATTCCGCAACCGGCCCGGCGCCGTCCGCAGCGGCCACCCGACGCACTCGGTGACGGCCATGGGGCCACGGGCGGCGTGGATGGCATCAGGCCACGCGCCCGGCGGCGGGACGTTCAGCCAGTCCGGCCCCCACGGCCGATACGTCCGGCTGAACGCGAAGATTGTGTTCCTCGGCGCGACGCTGGCTGCCAACACGACCTATCACGCCGTCGAGGAGTGGTTGGCGCTGCCGTATCTTCCAGACGCCCCCGTGCAGGTCGCCCGCCCCGGCCGGGCGCCGGAGACGTTTGTCGTCAATCGCCCCAGCGGCCACCGCAGCTTCTACCGCAACAGCGGCCTGAACCTGCCGAACCCGGTGACGGAAGCGCTGGCGTCCCGCGGTCTGATCCGCCCAGCAGAGTTGAACGACTGCGTCTTGCTGATGGTCATGGCCCGCGACGTGATTCGCGTGACGACGGAGATGGAACTGGAATCGCCGGGGGCCCTGCTCTGTCGCCAGGATTCCTGCGCGTTCTGCGAACTCGGGCGGCATCACTGCGTCCGCCAGCGCGAGGCGACGCGACGCCTGGGACTCGCATTGCTGGCCCACCCGGAGATGTGCGACCCGTCGCACCCGGCGGCGGAATGAACCGGTCAGTCCTGCGGCAGGCGCGCCCCGCTGTGGCGAACAATGTCGCCTTCGAGCATGTAGATCACGTCCTCGCAGACGTTGGTGGCCATGTCGCCGATCCGCTCCAGGTGGCGATACACCGACGAAAGCGCCATCAGCGATTCCACTCGTTGCGGCACTCGCTTGATCTGCTCGATGATGTGGTTCTGGGCCTCGCGGCGCATGTCGTCCAGTTTGTCGTCGTCCGCCAGCACCGCGCGGGCCAACCGGCCGTCGCCGTTCACCAAGGCATCCAGGCTGCGCTTCACCATCGACAGCGACAGGTCGGCCATCACGGAAAAGTCGACCGGCGTGCTCAGGTCGGACTCCGCCGCCAGCACGATGGTCCGCTTGGCGACGTTGGCGGCCAGGTCGCCCATCCGCTCCAGATCGCCGTTCATCTTCAGCACCGCCACGACAAACCGCAGGTCGGCAGCCACCGGCTGATAGAGCGCCAGAATCTTCAGGCACTCTTCCTCGATGTCGACCTCCTGGCGATCGAGTTCGTTGTCGGCGGCCATGACGGCCTTGGCCAACTCGACATCCCGGCGGACCAGGGCGTCGACCGCCCGCACGAGCGTCTCTTCCACCCGCGTGCCGTACGACACCAGCGACCGCTTCAGCGCCTCGATATTCCGCTTTGCATGAACGCTCATGATTTC
>JAQTVL010000556.1 GCA_028706835.1 Phycisphaerae bacterium
CCAAAGCGACCATCACGACGACCACCATCCCCATCATTCGCGCGTTCATCGTATTCCTTCCTCCCTCTGCATGCGGCTGACCAGTTGCAAGGCTACAAGCCTCGCTACTGCAACCCGCCCTCTTAACGTGTCTTTGCCACTCACGATCCGATCAGGTAGCGGCAAACTCCCCCGAACCCGTCCAGCCGACTTGGCTCCTGCGTCATTCCGCCTTCTCTCCGGTCAATGCCCACTGGCCATGAGCATCGTAATTCCGTCCGTTCTTCTCAAACCAACGGGGGCGCCCTCAGTTGCTGCCCCGCCAGCGCCGGCGGAGCCCGGCGCCGACCATCGTCAACCCGCCCAGCGCCAGGAACGCCATCGTCGCCGGCTCTGGGACCGTCACCGTGGCTTGTGGATAGTAAGAAATATTTCCGGCGCTCGTGCGGATCGTCAACATCGTATAATCCGGGGCGACTTGGGGGCCGTAGAGTCCTTGGGCATCCGCCCCGTTGAACCATAGCTCAAAATTCTGACTGGACCCTGCGGCCAGCGTGATGTGGGGGGAAAACGCTTCGGGCAATGAGTTGCCGTCGGTGTCACGTAAGCTGAACTTCAAGGCATCCGGGCCCGTGATATCCCAACCGGTGATCACCACGGTGCTGCCGGGGTCGCCGGCGTTGGCTACTGTAATATCGGAGGTCGTGGAACTACTCAACTGAATCGCGTGGTTGAGTTGGGGTGTCGAACCGAAGAATGCCTCGTCGGTGGCTGGCAAGGCGGTGACGCGCGGAACAGGGGGCACGAACATGTTTGAGACCGTGAGGTCGTCGAAGTAGCTTTGCCCGCCCTGCGGGATCGGACCTCGATTCCCGAGACCAATGTAGTTGCTTCCCCAGGCAGCCGTGGTGCTCGTGGTCGCAAGCAGCGTGTTGTCTCCGTAGACTTTGATAGCCTTGTTAGCCCCCGCGGCGAATGATGTCAGGCCGACCTCGATTCGGATGGTGTGGAACGAACTGGAGTTGGGGAGGCTTGATATGGCGGTGCTGGTCAGTCCGGCCCCGAACAAGCTCATGCCGCCTCCGTTGCTGAGGATTACACCCAGACCGCTTCCGGTGGACCATGGCTCTGTGTAGTTATTACTACCCAAACGAACCGCGGCTTGACCGCTGGACATGACGTCGTACTGCACAATGAATCCGCCGCCCTGGATGTCGGTGGCGTTAATGAAGTTGTAGTTTGCGCTGCCCTGTCCGACGCCATGACTGTAGTAATAATCGTTGATACGCAGAACGCCGTTCGGACTGCCGCCGGTCGGATATACTTTGGCGATACCGTCCCAGTTTTGCCAACCTGTGTAATATGAGATAGAGCCGGCGGGTTCGGCGATAAGGCTGCCGCTCTGCCGGGCCGGAAGGTCGTTGTTGACGCTGGTACTGGTGTCGCCAACGGGGTTCGCCGTCACGTCGAAGTTGTCCTGAAACAAAATCACGCCCGCCTGACTTGGCCGGACATCGCCCAGCACCGCCGCCATCACCAACGATCCGACCACCGCAATCCACTGGAAACGTGTCATGACATCTCCTTTTTCTCTTCCGGAACAGCCGGGCCATTACTGAGGAGGCCCTACCCTCACCTTCCCAACAACCCTCATGTAGCAAACGGCGTACCAGAAGTGGATACGGCGCGCGAGAGCGAGATGTATGTGATTATATTACAAGTAGTTAAGAAAATAGTTTCGGGCACAACCGGTTCCGGGCGGATGACGCTGCCGTGGCGAAAAATCATCGCTTTGCGCGGCACACTGCCGCGCACCAATCGTATCGTATTTACAGATAAGGTGTTACGAGATAATTCCGGCGTTGCTTCTAATCAACATGCCGGAACGCATCGGGGTGGATAGACGGATCGGGCGGGGCGGCGATCGACCCGCGATCGACGTAACACGAGCCAAGAAAGACGTTTGTGATGCCGACCTGATTGTGATGGTTGACCAGGACGTCAACCGCCAATTCGCCCATTCGCTCGGGCGGACCCTCATCAAAGCAACTGAGTCGGCTTAGCAGTTCGGGCTCCAGACGCGGGTGCAAGCCGGCCGAGATCACGCTGATCTCTCGCGGGACGTCCAGCCTCGCCCGGCCACAGGCGCTGAGCAGCCCGCAACCGACAGACTGGTCCACCCCCACCAGAGCGGTCGGACGGTCCGCGCGTTCGAGCAGACGCTGGAGTTCCTGCCGCGCCGGCTCGTAATGCACGGGGTCGCCATGCACGATCATCGAAGGATCCACCTGTAATCCCAGGCGGCTGTGAGCCGACTCGAAACCGCGGAGCCGCTGTTGGGATATCGGGTGCGAGTCCAGATAGATTCCCACCAGGGCGATGCGCCGATGCCCCAGGTCGAGCAATTTGCAGGTCGCTTCGTGGACCGCCCTCTGCACGTCCCGGCTGATCGTGTTCACATGGGCCGTCTGCGGGAAATCGTCAACCACGACGAAGGGAATGCCTCTCACCTGCCAGTCCGATAGCGTCGAGTCCGGCGGCGCCTCGGCCAGCAGGAGAACCCATCCGGCGAGCAGAGGGTCTCCGCCGGCCAATTGCCGGAGCGCGCGGGCGTCGACGAGGTCGGGAGGATCACGGTCGGCCACCATTCGCAGGCCATGGTGGGCACACCGCTTGGAGACGCCCAGCAACACGGTTTCCGCGAACAGCAGCCGCGGTTTGTGGTCGTTCAGCACATGAACTTCTCGGATCGGCATCGCCTGGGGCGCCGAGAGGACAACCGTTCCCCCGCGTTCACGAAGTTCAACGACGCCCTCTTTCGCCAGTTGGCTGACTGCCAGGACGATCGTCCGCTCGGTCGCGTTGAGCAGCCGAGCAAGCTGCTTATGGCCAGGCAGGCGAGAGCCGGGGTAATAGTGCATCAGCCGGCGTCGCAGCCGGGGCACAACGTCATCGACCTGCGATTTGGCTTCAGACCTCTTTCGCATGGGCCTCATCCTCCAGCTCCTCTATTTATACGATTGTTGTGGCAGGATGCAATATCCGGCAGACGTGCGATCGCGAGGTGATTCACGGGCAACAGCACATCGACCCGCTTCCGGCACTTGCCGCCGTGCCGGAAAATCCCGCCCTGGGGCGTGCAGTTCGGCCGATGCCGCGGCAGGACGCGACGCAACCGGGCGGTCGGCCGGTTGAGCGACAAATCGTCGCTCCGCCCCGGGCCAACGGGCCGGGCCCACCGCGTCGCCAACGAAAACGACCGTCAGAAATGATGCCAGCAGGCTCCGATTTTCGGAACCCGGCGGTCATGGAACGGAGAGGGCGGGATTCTATTTCCGACAGCATGCAAAGATGACGCCTCCCTCAGAATAGGCGTGAGCGTTTAGGCGGCGACACGAGTGGGCCGGGGGCGGATCGTCGGCTGGGGAATCGGATGAATCCCGGGGCGCGGCTGGAAGAAGCTGACGGGGAC
>JAQTVL010000557.1 GCA_028706835.1 Phycisphaerae bacterium
TTGGGCCCACTTCAGTTGAACGATCCCTGACTGGGCGTCGCCGACCAGCATCGTGCCGCGATCCGACGCGCTGTCGATCTCCAGCGGCCGCCAGTCGGCCGGCATCCGCAATCGCCACCCAGCCCACGCGAGAGTCGTCGAGTTCAATTCGGCGGCCATAGGTCACACGTTCAGCTTGATCGCGCTCTTGCTCATGAACACGATGCCCAGGCTGAGCATCGTGATCAGGCCGATGCCCGCGGTGAAGCCGGCGGCGAACACGATTCGATACCGCGGCCAGTTCTCGCCGAATCGCTTGCGGAAGACAAATCGGCCCAGCATGGCGCCGATGAACATCGGGACGATCGCGTGCGGGGCCGACAGGTCGAGCCCGCGAATCAGGCCATAGACCAGGAACACCGGCAGGCCGAACCTGCTGAGCACCGCGTAGAGCAGCGTGGCCAGCGAGAAGCCGATCGCCAGGTAGCCGGGGATGAAGGCGGCCTTGAAGGGGCTGGCGGCCTCGCCCGGCAGGGTGGCCGAGTAGATCAACCCCTCGCGATAGGCGCGGAGCTCCCAGAACTCGTTGGCATACGGGAACAACTGGCTGGGGACGCTGTCGATCTGCCAGATGAACTGGGAGAAGGCGACCGTGCCGATGAGCATGATCGGGAAGATGAGCAGTTCGGCCTTGATGAGCGACCGGAAGTTGGTACCGGTCAGCTCGGTGGTGCGGAAGAACTGGGCCTGGCGAGCGTAGTCGTGCAGCGGGATCGGCGCGAACCACACCGACGCGCCCTTGTAGCCGGACAGGATGAACGACGCCTCGCGGACGAACGGGACGGAGACCTGCTGGCCGACGATGCCTTCCATTCGGGTGGAGACGTAGCTCATCAGCGGCGTGTAGACGAACCCGTAGAACGCGAGCAGCCAGACGGGGAAGTAGGCGATCTTGCCGTTGACCTCCGCGGGCAGCGGGTGAACGTGGTTGATCAGCACATAGGCGATGGTCATGTACGCGAGCGTGTTGAACACGTAGATCATGATCGCGGCGAAGATGGAGAAATCGCCGCGGCCGGCCGGGGGGTGGAACAGGCGGCTCCAGTCGACGCGGGTGCGGACCTGGCCGGACTCGTCGGCGGTCTTCTGCTTCTTGCGGAGGCCGCTGAACACCTGGTAGAGGCCGATGGCGGCGACGGCGAGGCCCAGGCCCAGGCCGAAGCTGAAGTAGAAGTCGACGGTGTTGGCCTGGATGGTCTGGATGCCGCCGATGCTGGGTTGCCAGCTCGGCAGCAGGCCGAAGTGGTAGAGGATGGGGTTTGCGATGACGATGACGACCATGCCGATGAAGGATCCGACCATGGCCCAGAAGGGCAGGACCATGCCGGTGACCAGGAAAGTGACGTCGAAGCTGACCAGCACGGGGACGGCGGGCATCACGCCCTCGGTGAAGTCGGTCAGGTCGACGAACGGCAGCGGCAGGATCTGAATCGGCTCGGCGAAGATGGCGCCGGTGATGTTGGGGATGGCCAGGTAGACCAGGCCGAAGGCGATGCCGGCGACGCCGCCGATGCTGAAGGCACGCCAGCGCCAGGTGTCCTGGGAGCTGGAGGCGTCGGCTAGGGCGGTCATGCCCATCCCGCTCACCGGCGCCATCGGGAACGGTAGCTCCTCCACGTCGCTGGTCAGCCGGAACATCACGTAGCCCAGGCCGAAGCTGTCCAGCCGGGACAGGAACCGCACGAGGATGACCAGCAGGAGCGGGACCATCCATTCCTTGATGAGGAAGCTGCGTTGGGCGAGGACGGCCGGGTCGCTGGGAGCATACCAGGTTGGGATGTACTTGGCGATGCCGAGCTTTCGCATTTCCTCGCTCTGGACGAGGAACTGCCGCCACAGCAGGCCGCCGTCGGCGTGGATGACCGCGCCGCACATGTAGAACAGGACGAAGATTTCCGGCCGCTTAAGCTGGGTGAACGCCCGGCGGGCGACCTCGACGTAGAGGATGACGGTGACCCACTGGGCGGCCGGGCCCATTTCGATGCCGGCAACGAGCTGCATGTAGAGCTGCGCGGGCGTCATGAGCAACCCGACGAACAGCGCGGCGATGATGCTCCGCCACCCGACGCCTTCCTCGAAAGTGTCGGGGACGGTCATCAGGTCGCGAAATTCCTTAAATTCCTGGTCCTCGCGCATGGTCCCTCGCCTGTCAGCTTACAGCCCAGCCAGCGCCGCCTCGCCCGCGGCGATGTATTCGAGTACGCGTTCGGCCTTCAGCTTCCGCCATCCGAGCAACTGCCGCCGCAGGTCGCCCAGGAACACGCGGTTGAGCTTCCACCAGCTTCGCACCTGGCCTGCGCCGCGGCGAAGCTCCACGTCCACCTGGAGGACGCCCGCCTCGCCGGTCGACGTGATCGTCAGCAGCACGTCCTGCCTCACGCCGAGGTCGTAGGGCGTCAGCCAGACCGTCGCCTCGATCGCCAGCACGTCCCTGCCCTCCGCCTGCGTCCGCCGGAGCGACTGGTTGTCGGTGCTGAAGTGCCCGATGCTCCCCTCGCGGTGGGCGTCGAGGTAATCGTGCAGGAACATGGCGATGCCGTTGGCCGTCTGGGCGGTAACGGTGAACGGCAGGGTGTCGCGGATGACGTCATTGTCCGGCGCGGGCACTTTCCACTTCATGGTGTCGCTGGGCGCGGCCAGCTTGCCGGCCATGTAGGCCGGCACCAGCGCCGACAGCAGCGTCACCCCGACGACGAGCATCATGGTGGCGATCGCCTGCGTGCCGGAGTAGTTGAGCGTCACACCGCCGAGCACGCTGGGGAAGAAGTGGGTCAGCCCGGTGGCCACGCCCTGCCCCACCACGTAGCCGAAGATCGATCCCATCAGCCCGTAGGTCGCAGCCTCGGCCAGGAACAGCACGCCGATGTGCATCGGCGCCAGCCCGAGGCTGGAGTAAATATAGATTTCCTTCTTGCGCTCGGCGATCGAATTGAGCATGGTGTTGAAGATGATCAGCCCGGCAATGACCAGCATGATCGACAGGCTCTTGGGGGCCTGCGGGGTGAGCGCGGTGGCCGCCAGCACGTGAACCTCGTCCGGGGAGCCGTAGTAGATCGGGAACGCGACGCGGTCGGCCATCTCGTTGGCCGCCTTCTTGGCGTCCTCCAGGGTGGCCGTGGCCATGCAGATCCCTCGGAGGCTGGCGCCCATCCTGGCGGCGAACTTTGCCGGCAGGATGATGACGTCCGACGGCGAGAGGGGGGGCAGTTGCTGGTCGCTTTCGAGTCCGACGCCGCTGGCCACCTCGGCGTTCATCTGGTCGGTGTCGAGGCTGGCGAGCATTCCCCGCTGCTCTTCGCCGAGCGCGGAGTAGGTGATGGGCATGAGCGACTCGCCGGTCATGGCGCGGATCTTCTTGAGGTCCGCCGGCACATAGGCGCCGAGCAGTTCGAGCTCCTGGCCGCC
>JAQTVL010000037.1 GCA_028706835.1 Phycisphaerae bacterium
CGATGTGATGATGTACGTCCTGGCCGCCGGCGAGAGCAGCCCGCTCCGCGTCGAACTTCGAGACCGGAAGAAGCTCGCCCTCTCGATCATCGCCGCCAGTTGGACGCCGTCCTACGTTGATGGCTCGTTCCTGGTGTCCGGCATGTGCATGCCCGAGAACTGGTCCGCCCTCCGCGACGCGATCCTTGCGGAGTTCGTCCGCCTGGCCGATTCCCCGCTCAAGCCCGAGGAACTGGCCCAAGCCAAGCGCCAGGCCCTCGTGCAGCACATCCGAAGCCTGGAGACCGCCGCCGGCATCGGCGGGATGCTGGCCTCAAGCCAGCTTGCCGTCGGCGAAGCCCACTTCGACGACGCCTACGTCAAGCGCCTCAACCAGGTCACCGCCGCCCAGGTCCAGGCGGCAGCGAAGAAGTATTTCGACACCAACAAATTGTTGACGACCCTGATCGTCCCGAAGGGATACAAGGTCCTGACAAGCCCAGGGACTGCCGTCCCTGGGTCTTCGACCACCCGCCCCGACTCTGGCATCGTGGTCACCCCCGTCCGCAAAATTACGCTCGACAATGGTTTGACCGTCCTCCTGCGGCGGAACTCGGCTGTCCCGCTGGTCGCGGTGCAGATGCACTTCGCCGGCGGCCTGCTCGCTGAGAAGCCCGAGCAGAACGGCATCTGTCAGCTTATGGCCCGCACCGCGCTGCGCGGGACCAAGACGCGGTCCGCACGCGACATCGCCGCCGCCTTCGAGGACGCCGGCGGCTCGATCGAAGCCAACTCCGGCAAGAACACCTTTTCGTTCTCCGCGTCCATGCTCTCCGACCAGCTTGCCGCCACGCTGCCCGTCTTCGCCGACGCCGTCCTCGCCCCGACGTTCCCCGCCGACGAGGTCGACCAGCTTAAGAAGCAGACCCTTGCCGCCATCGCCCGCACCGACGACCAGCTTGAGCCGTCCGCAAGCCGGTTCTTCTTCGCCAGGATGTTCGGCGATTTCGCCTATGGCCGCCCCGCGATCGGGGCGACCGAGACGGTGGGCAAACTGACCGCCGCCGACGTAACGGCCTTCCACAAGCAGTGCGTGCTCGGGCGGAACGGCGTGCTGGCCATCTTCGGCGACATCGATCTGGACGCGACCGAGAAGCTCGTGCGTCAACTCTTCGGCAAGGACGCCCTGGCCGCGGGCGAGCCGGCGCCCCAATTGCCCGCCCCGCCCGCCGCCGGCGACAAGACCCAGTTGTTCGTCCAGTCGTCCAAGCTGACCAAGGCCGCCGAGGTCGACATGGGCTTCCGGGCCGTCAGCTTCAACGACAAGGATTACTTCGCCTTGACCATGCTCGACACGATCATCAGCGGCTACAACCTGCCCAGTGGCTGGCTGCACGAGACCCTCCGGGGCCGCCAACTGGTCTACGTCGTCCACGCGATGAACATCGGCTGGCGGCAGACCGGCCTGTTCTACATCTATGCCCAGTGCCAGCCGGACAAGGTCCGCCAGGTGATCGACGGCATCAACGAGCAGTTAGCCAAGGCCCGCCGCGGCGAGTTCACAGCCGAGGAATTGAGCAGCGCCAAGAGCACGGCCTTGGCCGGCGAGTTGATGGACCTCCAGACCAACGACGAGTTAGCCGCCCGCTGCGCCCTGGACGAACTGCTCGGCCTGGGGTATGACAATTACGAGAAGCTGGCCGATCGCATCAACGCCGTGACGATTGCGGACGTGGCCCGTGTGGCGAGGAAGTACCTGGCCAACTCCGTTACCACCGTGACGACGTGCCTCCCCGGCGCGGTGGAAAAGAAATGACCCGGGGACTGTCCCCCTCGCTGGCGCGACGGCGTGTTGCACGGCGAATGTCTTTTTGTGGAGTGCGGGAGCGCAGCTCCCGCTTTGGCGGCTCGGCGGCGTCAGGCTGTTCCCCAAAGCGGTAGCTTCGCTACCGCACTCCACAAACGGACATTCGTCATTGTGGCTAGTGCTCTGTCAGCCGTCATTCGACGGCTCTATAGGTCCCATGCGTCCCATAAGTCCCATTGGACGCCGACTCAACAGCACAAGGAACCCACACCATGACCGACCAGCCCCCCCAGGACCTCGCTCGTCTTCCCCTGGCTGACTTCATCGAGTCCGCCGCCGCCAAGACTCCCACCCCCGGCGGCGGCTCCATCGCCGCCGTGTCCGGCGCCTTGGGCGCGTCCATGTTCGCCATGGCCGTCAACTACACGCGGGGCGAGAAGTTCAAGGATGTCGCCCCCGTCATGGACGCCACAGCCGGCGAACTGACCCGCGCCCGGGCCATGTTCCTGCAACTGATGGCTGAGGACATGGCCGCCTTCGCCCAGTGGCAGTCCGCCTGGCGGATGGACAAAGCCGACCCCGCCCGCCCCGAGGCGATGCGGGTCGCGACCGCCACCGCGATCGCCGTCCCGCAGGAGATCGCCGCCCTGTGTGTTACCCTGTTAGCCAAGATCGTCGCGGTGATCGACAAGGTAAACGGTCGTTTGCTGTCGGATGTGGGCGTGGCCGCCGTCACGTTGGAGTCGGCCATGCGGGCCGCCCACTACAACATCCGCACGAACCTGTCCTCGCTGGAATCGAAACAGGACGCCGACGGCTTGCGCGCGGAGATGGCCGGCGAGGTGAACCGTGCGAAAGACCTGCTGGCGACGATCGAGGCGAAGTTGGCGACGAAGTTCTGAATACCGAGCGGTCAGCAATCAGCTTTCAGCTTTCAGCCAGAGCATGAAAGCTGATCGCTGAAAGCTGACCGCTGAGAGCTATTCATGTCCGACCCGGACTACATCCTGGACCTTGGCGGCAGCGGCGAAAAGCCGCCGCCCGGCGACGGCGCGGCCGCCGGCCGGCCTTTCATCAGCGTTCACTTCGAGTGCTGCAACGTCTACACCCGCGTCTACCGCAACGCCGCCGGCACCGCCTACGTCGGTTGGTGCCCCCGCTGCGCCCGCGAAGTGACCGCCCTCATCGGCCCCGACGGCACCACCGCGAGAACCTTCCGCGCGCGGTGATTAGCGCAACTCAGCTTCGAGCGTCTTCTGTCCCGTAGGGACATTTGGTAATTGCCCAGCGATTTATCGCTGGGAATTCCGCACTTCCATTGGGCCTAGTCCCGCAGGGACGGTTGGACGGCGGGCCCGCCGCGCCGGCGTCCAACCGTCCCTACGGGACTGGGCGGGAATACGGGGTCCCGATCTCCCAGCGATAAATCGCTGGGCTATTTCCAACTGCCCCTACAGGGCAAACATCCGCGGTCGTGTCCCTTTCTCTTTGTTCTTCGTCCTTCGCACTTCCCGTCTCCCTCTCGCAAATCTGCTGGTTTGGCGGTATAAAGGACCCCATTCTCAGGAAGGACTTTGTACCCATGACGTCTGCTGCACCCAGGAATCCCGCTGACTCCGCCGCCGGCCCCGCACGACGCGAGGGCTTCGACGGCCTGGGGTCAGCCGCCCGGCATTGCCTGACCTGCGACCGCGAACCGGTTGCGGAGCAGGTAATGACCGCCGTCCTTGTCGAGCTTCCCCGCCGCGGCGCCTCCGGCGGCATGGAATTCCAGCGGCTGAACTACTGCCCGGACTGCTGGCTGAGGTCGCCCTGGGCCGGCGGGGCGAACGTGCTGCTGGACGAGGGCCAGTCGACCGCGACGACGGACCTGTTCGGGGCGACGCCGGTAGCCATCTGGTCGGCCCGCGTGACCCCGCGCGAAAAGAAGAAACGCACGTTCGTCGATGACAGCGTGCTGATGAACTTCTTCCTTCGCCTGGCTGACGACGCCGAGCCCGTGCGGCAGCAGTTCCGGTTCGTGCTCATGCTGATCCTGCTGCGGCACCGCAAGCTGCGGCACGAGGGCATCGACCGGGCCGCCGACAAACGGGAGCCGGACGCCTGGCTGGTTCGGCTGATGCCCGCGATGGCGACCGCCACCTCGACCGATCCCGAGCAGATGCACCGCGTGCTTGACCCGCGAATGAACGATTCCCAGATCGAGCAGGTGGCCCAGCAGCTCAGCCAGATACTCCAGGAAGACCTCGACGACGCGGGAGGGCCGGGGTGAAGATGATCGCCCAGATTGCGAAGAGGCAAGCGATAGCCGCGGTGCTGGTCATCGCCACGGTGTTGCTGGCGGGCTGCCCGGCGACGGTCAAGCCGCTGCCCGCGCCGATGACGCTGGACCAGGTGGTCGCCAAGGTCAACGCGAACAACGAAAAGCTGCCGTACTTCAAGGCCACGATCCGCACCGTCCGCGGCGAGATCGTCAGCGACAACGGCAAGCGGCAGGGTCTCGACCTGCTCGGCCTTTACGGCTACCTGATCTATGCCCAGCCGGCGCACCTCCGGCTGGACCTGTCCAAGGCGACGACCTCGGTGATGGGCATGGGCAGCAACGACCAGTTGTATTGGATGTGGGGCATCGCGCCGTATGTCGGCAAGTGCTGGCTGGGGTCCTACGAAAAGTGGAACCCGGCTGTGGGCAACGGCGTCATCCCGATCCACCCGCGACAACTGGCCCAGTTGCTCGGCCTGGACGCGATCTCGACCGACTTCAGCCACCGCCCCTGGCCGGCGCTGCGGGTGAGCGAGCCGGCTGATCGCGCCAATATCCTCCAGTTCATGGCGCCGGTGGACGACCACGTGGCCCTGATGCACGAACTGTGGGTCGACCGCGACACGAACCTGCCCAGGCGCGTCCGGGTGTTCAACGGCCATGGCCAGGTGGTGATCGAGAGCGCCCTGCGGGACTGGCGGAAGACCAAGAACGGCGAGGCGATGTTCCCGCACGATGTGGAAGTGCAGTCGGTCACGTTCAAGCAGACGAAGACGGGCCTCGTGCCGGCGCCGGCCTCGCGGCTGCGGATGACCTTCGGCGGCGCGGACGTGAGCGACCGGTTCGACCCGGCGAAGCACCCGCTGGTCTATGCCTTCCGCCGCCCGCCCGAGGTGCTGCTCGTGCCGTTGGATGATGTCGCTACCAGCCAGGCAGAACCGGAACCCCAGCCGTGACGGGAGAACTCAACTGAACGCGCTGACACGAACATGCGTGATGTGGCTTCTGGCTGCCGCAGCCGCAGCCGGCCTGCTGGGCGGCGACGCGGCCCGCGGCGAGCCGATGACTCCGCCGGAGCAGGCGGCCCCGGGCGTGATGGCCGCCGGGCAGGGCGATTGGCTCTGGGTCGTCTGGCTCGGCGAGGACGCCCGCAACTCCGACGCCCGCGCCACGCAGATCGCCGCCAGGCAATCCGGCCCGTCGTGGCAGCCGGTGCACAGCATCCAACTGCCCCGCGTGCTGCTGGCCGCCGCACGCGGCAATCGCCTGGACGTCTTCTCGCCCAGCCGCCACTACGCCTACTATCCCGACGGCCGAAGCGACCTGCTCGAATCCCTCCCCGCCGGCGCGACCCCCGCGGCGGTGGCCGGCAACGGCAGCAAACTATACGCGATTGCGGCCCGCCCGGCCTCGACCACCCAGCCGACCACCGCGCCAGGCCTGCCGCCCGCCCTGCGAACGCTCCACCTGTTCGTGCAGGACACCGGCGCGTGGAAGGAACTGGGCTCCCTGCCGACGGAACTGTTCTGGGCCGATCGGATCAGCCTGGTCGTTCACCTCGGCCGCCCCGTGGCCCTGGCGCTCGTGGGCAATCGCCTGGTCCAGGCCGAGTGGCTCGACGGCGACGCCGCGCCGCACTGGCAGGTGAGCACGGTGAGCGTGCCGCAGGAGGTCGGCCCGTTCGTCGAGCTCAAGGCGCTCAGCATCAACAAGAAGGTCTGCCTGGTGGCCTGGAAGGCCGGCGCCGACGAGCCGCCGGTCTTTGCCCACATCGACCCGGCCGTCGACGCCGGCGCCGCCGCCCCATTCACCCTCGACGAAACGCACGAAATCGCCGGCATCCAGCCGGGCCTGCTCCTCCGCACCCGCTACCGCAACTGGGACATCGCCGCCTCCGGCGACCGCCTGGTCATCCTCCGCCACCAGGACGGCGACGCCGGCCCCCAGATCGCCCGCTACGACCCGCAGGCCCACAAGATCGAGGGCGACTGGCAGCCCGTCGCCGGCATGGGCGACACGTCGGACCGTCTCGGCGAGGTGGCGCGGTCGGGCTACTTCTGGTTCAACGTCGCCGTGCTCCTGTCCATGTCCGTCCTGGTCCGCCGCCGCGGCACGGTTATCCGCCTGCCCATCGAGGTCGAGCCCGCCCCGCTCCCGCACCGCTGCGCCGCGTTCCTCGTCGACTGGCTCCCCTGCGCCGTCCTCGCCGCCCTCGTCCTGCACGGCCTGGACAGCGACAGCCTCAACCTCGCACTGGACAAAGTGGCCCAGTTGCAGATCGAGCCCGCGACGCTCGCCCTGGGCCTGCTGTCGCTCGGCCTGCTCGCCGTCTACCACACCGTCTCGGAGGCCCTCTGGGGCACCACCCCCGGCAAACGCATCTTCCACATGGGCATCTATTCGATCAAGGGCGTCCGCCCGACCTTCAGCCAGACGCTTGTTCGCAACCTTATCATGGTCGTCGATGTGGCCGCCTTGCCGCTGATGATCGTCTGGCTGACGCTCTATCCCACGCGTCAGCGTCTGGGCGACCTGATCAGCGGGACGATCGTGGTCGGCCCGCGCCGCCGCCCGCTCCCCCCCTGGGTTCGCGAAACCCCGCCCGACGACGAGCCGCCGGGCGCGGCGCCTTCCGACAAAGACAAGGACAAGGACAAGGACAAGGACAAGGACGAGGACCCGCCCGCGCCGTCCTGATCGCCGCCCCTAACCGTCGCCGCTGGGCACTGTCTTATATGACAGAGCCCGACCGGATGCGAAGGAGCAAGCCATGATCCGCCTGATAACGAGGGGGCGGATCCGCCCGTAACACGCAGGCAGGGCGACGGAGGCATCGGGACGATCCCACCCTCGGCCCCTCTGTCTGCGTGTTCTTGCCACTACTTCTTCTCGTCGTGCTCCGCCAGGTGCTTCTCCAGCATGGCGGCGATCTTCAGTTGGTTGTTCGCAAGCGTCCGCTGGCCCCACGCAATCCACAGGCCGACCACCAGCGCCAGGCCGACCAGCACCAGCATCAGCCTGATTCCGCCGGGCGGCATCTGCCGCACGATGGCGTCGTACAGGTCGCGGAGCATCAGCGTGTTCTGGTCCGGCCCGGGACTGATCACCGTCTCCGCCAGCAGTCGAGTCAGCATGTCGCCTCCTTAGGGTTGGAACTTTTGATTAACCGCGTCCACTGACATAGAATGCCCGCCATGGCAACGCACAATCGCACCGGCCTGGTCATCGGCAGCCGCGGCTCCATGCTCGCCGTCACACAGACGAACTGGGTCGCCAAGGCCCTCCGCGACCATTATCCCGCATTGGACGTTTCGATCAAGCTGATGACCACTCGCGGCGACCGCAGCCAGGCCAGCGAAGTGCCGATGGCCGCCGTTGGCGGCAAGGGCTTGTTCACCGCGGAGCTTGAGGACGGCCTTCGCGACGGGTCCATCGACCTGGCGGTCCACTCGGCCAAGGACCTGCCCGGCGAACTGGCCGCCGGCACGGACATTCTCGCCTGGCCAAAACGCGAGGACCCGCGCGACGCGCTCATTGCCGGCCCCGACTCGCTGGCCCCCAGCTCGCTGGCCGCCATCCCGCTCGGCGCGACGTTCGGCACGAGCAGCCTGCGGCGTGTCGGGCAACTCAAGTCGTTGCGTCCGGACCTGAACGTTCAGCCGATTCGCGGCAACATCGAGACGCGGATTCGCAAGGTCCGCGAAGGCCAGTTCGCGGCCACGCTGCTGGCGGTGGCCGGCCTGCGCCGAACGGGCCTGCTGCACGAGGCGGCCCAGATACTCTCGGTCGAGCAAATGACCCCCGCCGCCGGCCAGGCGGCCCTGGCCTTGCAAGGCCGCGCCGGCGACGAGCGGGTCGCCAAACTGCTTTCAGTCATGGACGACACGCCGACGCGCCGGGCCGTGCTGGCCGAGCGCCGCGTGGTCGCTCGGCTGGCCGGCGGCTGCAACATGCCGCTGGGCGTCTACGTCGAAGACCGCGCCGGCCGGCTGGTCGGCAGGGCGGTGCTCGTCTCGCCGACGGGGGAATTGCGCGTCGACGCGGCGGCCGAAGGCGCGGACCCGATCACGGTGGGCGACGCCTTGGCCGACGAACTCCTGGCCAAGGGCGGCGCGAAACTGCTGGACGTGTCAGCCCCGCCAAGCGGGGCGTGAACCGCCAGCGCTCCGCAAGATGAGCGCCGAACGTCAAGGGTGTGGCAGAATGTAGTGGCGATATCGGCTCTTCGTTGTTTGTGGAGTGCGGTAGCGCAGCTACCGCTTTCGCCGGCAGCGCGATTGGACCATTGCGATCCGCCCCCCCCCTGGAAACTTCTGTTTGCCTCTTCGCAACGATCCCACAGCGGTAGCTGCGCTACCGCACTCCACAAAAGGACGGGCTTCGGGCGCTGCCAGGAATTCTTGTCGCACCCAACGTCAAGGGATACGGATCGTTTCGCCATGCCCTCGGGGCTCGTGTTATAATTGCCGGCGAGGAGGCTTGCGATGACCTTGACCGAACTTGAAGCGCGTGCACTACGGCTCTCGACGAGGGAGCGGGCATTGCTGGCCAAGCATCTGCTGGCGAGCCTGGAGGAATCCGTCGATCCGGACGCGGAGCAGGCATGGCTGAGCGAGGTTGAGAATCGCTGCCGCGAGTATAAGAAGGGGCGAGTCCCGACCATGCCCGCCGCCGAGGCGTTTCGCAAGGCCCGCGCGAGACTCCGGTGAAGCCGGCCATCTTCATGTCTCCGGCACAGCAGGAGATGGCGGACGCCGCCAGTGTCTATGATTCCGCTTCGCCGGGACTGGGTGGAGCGTTTCTGGACGAGGTTCAGGCGACTGTCAGGTCGGTCCAGGAGCATCCGTTGGCGGGGTCTGCCGCAACTCCGTCCGCACGGCGGAGACTCGTGAACCGTTTTCCCTACGCCGTCTTCTACCAGAATCTCCCTGATCGGATAGTCGTTGTAGCCGTGGCGCATTTATGCCGCCGGCCGGGGTATTGGGCGAACAGGCTGTGATCGCGACTTGACGATTGCATGACCCGCCAGTGTAATTACGCCTATGCGAAATCTTTTCGACCAGTACGAACAAGCGGAGAACAGACTAACCCACGCCTTGATGACGACGCTACACAATGACAGGAAACTCATTCGTCCGTTCCTGGGGTGGTTGCTCGGCACAAAGCAGTTGCCGCCCATGAAGGCAATCCGGATCGGCCAGCAGCAGGCGCCGGGCACCGAAGCGGACACTGACAAAGAGGACAACGAAGGTTTGCCGGACGGCTGCTTCTTCGACGATCAGGATTGGGCTGTGCTGATCGAGTCGAAGGTGCAGGCGGCGGCCTCGCTCGCTCAACTCGAGCGGCATCGCCGACTGGCCGCACGATATGGTTATCCCTCGCCGAGCATGATTCTTCTCGCGGTAGATCCACCACCCAAGGGACTTCCTGCGGATACGCACTTCCGCGCATGGCGCGAAGTTTACGACTGGTTCTGCCACCGGGGATGCTGGTCCGCTTGGGTGTTGCGATTCATCGATTATATGCAGGTTTTCGAGGCGAAGATGCTTGCCGAGGACTACAACATACGAGGGACACTGACCATGTTCAGCGGCTTCCAGTTCAGCGAAGAGAATCCCTACACCTACCGAGAGGGCAAGAGGCTCATTCGACTAATGGGGCAGGAGTTTCGGAAGAACAAACGCCTGCTCAAGAGGTTGAGTATCGACCCGGATGGGAAGGGCCGTCCTGCCTTGACGAAAGGCGATGCGGGAACCGTATGGGATATCGTCCCACTCAAGGTGGCAAGGGACCATGTGTTTACGGCCTTCCCGCATGCCACGATGGTCCTGCGACCTTGCGAAGCGGCTGCCGCGATCACAATCCCGAACGCGATCAAGGGCGGCATCAAGAATCGCCTTCGGAGAACGGGCAAGGATGGATTTGCATCGCTTCTGGCCAAGGTCGGGGCTGACCTTCGTCCGGTAGTCTCGAAGGTCCCGGGCTCGCAGCCGATGATCTATATCAAACAGCGACACTCCAAATCGCAACGGTCGCCTGCGGTCACCGACGGCGTAATCGAGGTCGATCTGCGTACGCTTCTGGCGACAAATGGTTCACCGCTCAAGCATCAACCTGGCTGGCTGGATGCAATTGATGGCGTACTGACGGCCAAGAAGACCAATATTCAGATGGGAATTGAAGTTCACCTGCCGTACGCCGCGCCGGTCATGCAGACGGCGAGGGCCTTGGACATAATGGCGGAGGCATGGATCGCGTTGAGGCCTCTCGTGGAATTCGGGCTGGCCGGGGTCGTGGAGTGACCAACAAAGCACCCTTGGACGGTACCAAAGCACCAAGTTCATGAAAAACCCCCGGCCGCTGGTGCGGCTGGGGGTTTGTGATTTGTCTGTGCCCTCTGTGCCTCTGTGGTGAATCAGACTTCCGTCGGCACGGGCCCAGCCAGCGCGGCGAAGTCTTCGATGCTGCTGCGGTCGCCGGACAGGATCATTTCCCGCAGCATCTTGATCTTGATCAGCCGGGTGTTCACCCATCGCCTGGCGATCGGGGCGCGGTTCGCGTCGAACTTCACGTCGCGGCAGAACCAGTAGCCGACCATCAGGTCGATCGCGGCGTCCACGATCTTCCGGCCGTAGAGGTCCATGTACTCCACGCCCGGCTGGGCCTTGACGAACCCGATCACCTCGGCCAGCACCGGCAGCGTCGCGTTGAGCTTCTCGACCAGCGGCTTGACCGACTCGGGGGCGTCGACCAACTCGGCTGCGAGTTCCTGGCAGGTCTGCTCGGCGGCGCCTTGGACCACGCCGCGGACGGCGGCGATCACCTGCAACTGGCTGGTGCCTTCGTAGATCGTGGTGATGCGGGCGTCGCGCATGTAGCGCTCGACCGGGTAGTCCTTCATGTAGCCCGAGCCGCCCAGCACGGCGATGGCGTCGTTGCTCACCTTCATCGCCATCTCGCTGGCGTAATACTTGCTCATCGGCGTCAACATACCGGCCAGCTTCTTGAACTTCCGCTCCTTCTCGCGGAGCGTCTTCAGTTCGTCCTTGTCGGTCGGGCGGTCGTATTCCATCCGCCGGCTGGCGCCGTAGAGGATGTCCACGACCCTGCACGTCTCATAGGTCAGCAGGCGGGCCGCCAGCAGGTCCAGCCGGCTCTCGATGAGCAGATCGCGCAGGCTGGGGAAGTTCTCGATGGCGGTGTCGAACTGCTTCCGCTTGGCCGCGTAGTTGCGGGCGACGCGGTAGGCGGCCTCGCCGATGCCGATGCTCTGGCCGGCGATGCCGACCCGGGCGCCGTTCATCAACGCCATCACGTAGGTAATCAGCCCGCGCTGACGCTCGCCGATGAGCTGGCAGGGGCAGTCGTTGAACTGGAGCTCGCAGGTCGGCGAGCCGTGGATGCCCAGCTTCCGCTCGATCCGGCGAACCTTGATCGTCTCGTTGCGGACCGCCAGGAACAGGCTCAGGCCCCGGCCGTCGCTGATCTCCGGCTCGCTGCGGGCGAGCACCAGCAGGATTTCGCCGCAGCCGTTGGTGATGAACCGCTTCACGCCGTTCAGCCGCCACTGGCCGGAATCGTCCTGGTAGGCCCGCAGCTTGACCGACTGGAGGTCGCTGCCCGCGTCTGGCTCGGTGAGGACCATCGCGCCGGTGGTCTTGCCGGCGGCCATGTCAGGGAGGTATTCCTGCTTGATCTCCTCGCTGGCGAAGGCGTTGATCGTCTCGGCGATGCCCTGGAGGCCGAAGATGTTCATCAGCCCCGCGTCGGCCCGGCTGACCATCTCGATGGCCATCGTGTAGATCAGGTTGGGGAAGTTCAGCCCGCCGAAGCGGTGGGGCAGGGTGAACCCCATGACCTCGCCCTTGGCGAGCATGTCCAGCGCCTCCGCGGTGCCCTGGGCGTAGGCGACCCGGCCGTTCTCCTGGAGCACCGGGCCGGTCGTGTCGACGTCCTCGGCCCGCGGGGCGATGAAGTTGCCGGACAGCCCGCCCAGCGCATCGAGCACCATGCGGTAGTTCTGCACGGCCTCAGCCTTGCCGGCGGGCGCGTGGTCGAACTCCTTGGCGAACTTGAAGCCCTCTTCCATGATGTCGGCCAGCGAGCCGAGGTCCATGGTGTTGAAGCGGAACTGGATGTCCTCGTTGTCCGTGAAGAAATTTGGCATTGTTAAGTCCTGTACGAGAAAAGAACTCAGATTCCAACAGGGGCTACTGTCACTCCGATCAATTCGGCTGCGGCCGCCATTCTCGCATCGCCGGTGGCGAGCACGGCTTGCATCGCATCCGCCAAAGCCACGTAACTGGCGTCATAGAAACCCAGTCCACAGAGCTCGCAGACTCTCACAACCCGCCAGGAAGTGCGGGCCTCCAATCCGTAGAACAGAATAGGCAGCCCCAGGAACTCGTCGACGGCCGCTCCGAACTTATGGGTCTTTAGCCGTTTCTGCCGAATGTTCCGGAGCAGGATATTCGGCAGTTCGTAAACCAGAAGCATTGGAGCAACAAGTCGCCACTCGCCCAAAGCAGCCAGATCAAACAACCTTCGGGCGTGGTCAGCTCCCTGCTCCTCGCGCAGGAACCACTTGCCCGCGACGGATGCGTCAATCACGCAGGTCGGTCTCACCTTCGCGCATCTCCCGTATCAATTCAGCGATAGGGCGACAGGGCCTGCCGAAACTCTCCCGGATTCGTTCCATTCGCTTCATCAAAGCCCGCTGGCCCGAATCAGGCTTCCGCGTCGGTTCGGGGATCTCGAGTCTTCGCGGCACGGCGGGCCTCTTGCCTGGTTTGGCGGGCGGGTCCGGCATGAACAGGCCGCCGTCCCGCATCTCGCGAATGAGGTCCGTCGTGCTGAATCCGAGATGGCCAATGCTTTCGCGAATTCGGTTCGTCCGGCCGAATCGCTTCTGCTCGGCCGGCGTCAGCGACCGGCTCGGCTCCGGGAGCGTTACTCGCGTCGTCTGTTTGCCGGTCTTGTGCAGCGTTCGCCGCCGGGCCTGACGGCGCCTGACCGCAGCCGTTGGCGGCCTCGTGAACTCGATCTTTGTCGTGCGGCTCATTGACGGCCCTTTCGCAAAGGCGCCTTGTCCTCTACGAAGGATCTTATCACGCCCTCGACTTCACCGCGGCGATCATCTTCGGCAGCACCTGGTTCAGGTCGCCGACGATGCCGTAATGGGCGAAGCTGAAGATCGGGGCGGCTGGGTCCCAGTTCACCGCGATGATCTTGGCTGCGTCTTCCATTCCCGCCCGATGCTGCACCGCGCCGCTGATGCCGCAGGCGATATACAGCGCCGGCCGAACCGTCGTGCCCGTCTGGCCCACCTGGTGGTCGCGCGGCACGAAGCCCGCGTCGACCGCGGCCCGGCTGCCCGCGACGGCGCCGCCGAGTGCGTTGGCCAGGTCCCAGATCAGCTTGAAGTTCGCCTCGCTGCCGACGCCGGCGCCGCCGGAGACAATCACGCGAGCGGCCTTCAGGTTCACCTTGCGGGCCTCGCGGTGGCTCTCAAGAATCTTGAGCACCAACTCCTGCTGGAGCACGTTCACCGGCACGTCGACGATTTGCCCCTTGCGCTTCGGATCGCCGGGGTGCATCGGCATGACGCCCTCGCGGACGGTGGCCATCTGAGGCCAGCGGGCCGTGTTGACGATCGTGGCGATGATGTTGCCGCCGAACGCCGGGCGAATCTGGTAGAGCAGGTTCTTGTAGACCTGCTTGGTCTTGCTGTCCTCGTGGTCGCCGATCTGAAGGTCGGTGCAGTCGGCCGTCAACCCGCACCGCATCTGCGATGCGACCCGCGGGGCGAGGTCCCGGCCCATCACCGTCGCGCCATACACCACGATTTGCGGCTTGTGCTGCGTGATCAGCTCGCACAGGATGCGGGCGTAGGGGTTGGTCTGGTAATGGGCGAGCAGCGGATGCTCCGCCAGGTAGACCGTGTCGACGCCGTGGGCGATCAGCCGATTCGCCAGCTCGCGAACGTCCTTGCCGAGCAGCACGGCTGCCAGCTTGACGCCGAGGGTGTCGGCCAGCTCGCGGGCCTTCGAGCACAGCTCGATC
>JAQTVL010000558.1 GCA_028706835.1 Phycisphaerae bacterium
CGGGCGACCCAGTCGATCGAGGCCTCCGCCATCCAGGAGATCAAGGGCTGATCCTATGAATAACCCACTGCTGCTTCCGCCGATCGCCTTCGCCGTCCTGTTCCTGGCGGTGCTGGCGCTGTCGTTCGTGCTGTCCCGGCTGTCGATCAAGCCAACCGGCCGGAGCGCCGAGTCCCTTGAGCCCTACGCCTGCGGCGAGGACGTCAAGAACCACATGATCCAGCCGGACTACGGGCAGTTTCTGCCGTTCGCGTTCTTCTTCACCGTGCTGCACGTGATCGCCCTGGTCGCGACGACGATCCCGGTGGCGGCCGGCGCGGGGGCGTTCGTGATCGCCGGCGTCTACCTGGCGTGCGCGGTGCTGGGCCTTTACGTGCTGTATGCGAGGTGAGCCATGAGTCTGGTCAGCAAGATCGTAACCTGGGCTCGCATCAAGTCGCCGTGGGTGTTGCACTTCAACACCGGCGCCTGCAATGCGTGCGACATCGAGATCATCGCCGCCCTGGCCCCGCGGTTCGACATCGAGCGGTTCGGCGTGGTGCTCAAGGGCACGCCCCGCCACGCCGACGTCCTGCTCTGCTCCGGCCCGGTCACGCGGCAGATCAAGGACCGCCTCCGCCGAATCTACGAGCAGATGCCCGACCCGAAATTCGTCGTCGCCGTCGGCACCTGCGCCTGCTCCGGCGGCGTGTTCAAAGGCTGCTACAATGTGACAGCGGGCATCGACACCGTCATTCCGGTGTCAGCCTATATCCCCGGCTGCCCCGCCAGCCCGGCCGCCATCGTCGACGGCTGCGTCAAGCTGCTCATGAGCCTGGAGAAGTCCGAGGAGCAGGCGGCTGGCTGAGGATCGAATTCGACGCGGCCACCGGCCCAGCCGGCGCCGCCTGGTTTGAGGATGAGACATGCAAGAGACCCAAGCCGTTCAGGCTGAACTGATGAAGACGTTTCCGGGACTGGGCGAGGTCCGCGTGCCGCGGGCCAGGCGGATCTTCTGGAACGTGCCATATGCCGAGTTCGCCCGCGTGTTCGAGGCCGTCACCGGGCCGATGAAGTTCACCATCCTGTGTACAATGACCGGCCTGGACCTCGGCGACAACCTCGGCGTGATCTACCACCTCGCCCGCACCAGCGGCGTCACCCTCAGCCTGGGCACCCAGGTGCCCAAGGACGCGCCGGTCCTCCAGACGATCTCCCACGTTTTCCCGGCGGCTGATCTATACGAGCGCGAACTGATTGACCTCCTCGGCATCCAAGTCCAAGGCCTCGGGGAAGGCCCGCGCTATCCGCTGCCGGACGGCTGGCCCGCGGGCCAGTATCCGCTGCGGAAGGACTGGAAAGTCGAGAGCCTCGAGGGCTGCAAGTTGGGGCAGATGGGAGTTGCCGATGGTAAGTAAGAGTCGAAGTGAGAACGTCCAGATTCCGATCGGGCCGCAGCACCCGGCGCTCAAGGAGCCGGAGAGCTTTCTGATCACCCTCCAGGGCGAACGCATCACCAAGAGCGGCGTCCGGCTGGGCTACAACCACCGCGGCATCGAGAAGGCCTGCGAGCAGCGGACCTACATCCAGGCGATGTACCTCATCGAGCGCGTCTGCGGCATCTGCTCGCACTCGCACTCAACGGCGTTCGTGCAGGCGGTCGAGGAAGTCGCCGGCCTCCAGATTCCCCGCCGGGCCAGCTACATCCGCACGCTCATCGGCGAACTGGAACGCGTCCACAGCCACCTGCTGTGGCTGGGCGTGGCTGGTCACGAGATCGGGTTCGACACGCTGCTGATGTATACCTGGCGCGACCGCGAAGTGGTCATGGACCTGCTGGCGTTGCTGACCGGCAACCGCGTCAACTACGGCATCAACACCTTCGGCGGCGTCCGCCGCGATGTCGACGCCGCACAGATGGAGCAGGTGCTCAAGGGCGTGGATATCCTCGAGGAGCGGACCAAGTACTACATCACGGTCGCCACCGACGAAGTCACGCTGATCAACCGACTGAGCAACGTCGGCAAGCTCGCGCACGACGACGCCGTCCGGCTCGGCGCGGTCGGCCCGACGGCACGGGCCGCGGGCGTCGCCCGGGACATTCGCAAGGACGACCCGTACGCCGCCTACGCCGACCTCGACTTCAACGTCGTCACGGCCACCCAGGCGGATGTCTACGGCCGGACGCTCGTCCGCGTGGGCGAGTTGCTGGAAAGCTGCAAGATGATCCGGCAGATCATCAAGAACATGCCCGACGGCCCGGTCACGGTGAAGGCCCCGCGCAAGGTGCAGGCCGGCGAGGCTTTTTCCCGCTACGAGGCCCCCCGCGGCGAGGACGTCCACTACGTCCGCGGCAACGGCTCCGACAAGCCGGAGCGCGTCAAGGTCCGGGCCCCGACCATGGCCAACGTGCAGGCCGTCGCCCACATGCTCCAGGACGGCTACCTCGCCGACGTGCCGATCGTCATCGCGGCCATCGACCCGTGCTTCTCCTGCACCGATCGGCTGATCGGCGTTGCCCGCGAATCCGGTGGCCGCGGCATCATGACGTGGGAGCAGGCCCGCCAGGCGGGAATCGAATGGCATCGCGCTCGCGGCATCGATTTCACCCGGCTGAACGAAACCTTCCGTTGCGGAGAACCCAGGTGATCTTGGCTCAGTCAAGTGGCGTCGTTGGAATCCTGGGCCAGCTCTTCTACATGCTGGTCTTCCCGGGCTTCCTGTTCCTGATCGTCCTCGGGCTGGCGGCCCAGTTCGTCGACCGCAAGCTCTACGCGCGGATGCAGAACCGCCAGGGCCCGCCGTGGTTCCAGCCGCTCGCGGACCTCATCAAGCTGGCCGCCAAGGAGCAGATCGTCCCGGTCCACGCCGACTCGTGGATGTTCCGCCTGGTGCCGCTGTTCGCGATGACGGCCATCCTGACGTCGTTCCTGTATATCCCGATCTACCGCATCGACGGCAAGGGCGCGTTCCCCTTCGCCTTCACCGGCGACCTCATCGTCGTGCTCTACCTGCTGACCATCCCGACGATCACCTTCTTCCTCGGCGGCTGGTATTCGCGGTCGGTCTATTCCATGCTCGGCGCCGTCCGCGCCCTCATGCAACTCTTCGCCTACGAGGTCCCGTTGTTCCTGGCCATCCTCGCCCCCGCGATCCTCGCCAGCAGCGCCGACCCAGCCGAGCACGCCTGGTCGGTCACGGCCATGGCCAGGTTCTACAACGCCCACCCGGCCCTGGCCCTGCTGAACGTCGTCGGCCTGTGCGTCGCGCTGGTCGCGATGCTCGGCAAACTCGAGCGCGTCCCGTTCGACACGCCCGAGGCCGAGACCGAAATCGTCGGCGGCAGTTTCACCGAATACACCGGCCGGCTGTATGCCCTGTTTCGCCTGGCGGTCGACATCGAGGCGATCGTCGGCGCATCGCTGATCGCCGCGGTGTTCCTGCCGTGGGGCTTCG
>JAQTVL010000559.1 GCA_028706835.1 Phycisphaerae bacterium
GGCAAGGAGATCTACCAGAGCGGCCTGCTGGGCAAGTGCATCGGCTTCTCGACGACGTTCTGCCACGGCGGGCCGGAGAACTGGAGCGTCGACGGGCTGAAGTGTCAGTTCTTCAAGAAGAAGCTGGCTGGGCTGGGGGCGCTGGCGGACCTGGGCGTTCACAAAATCGACTTCATCCGCTGGTTCCTGGAGGAGGAGGTCGAGCAGGTGTGCTCGATGCACGACACGCTGGTGAAGCGGAACTGCGACGTAGACGACACGGCCTTCGCCATCTTCCGCATGTCCAGCGGGGCGATCGGCCAGATGTTCGCCGGCTGGATCGGCAACGGCGGCAACGGGACCACGCTGTTCTGCCAGAAGGGCAAGATCATGCTCGAGACCGACCCGGAGTTCCCGGTGTACGTCGAGTTGGCCAACGGCGAAAAGGTGTGCATCAAGACGCGGAAGATTCAGACCAACGAGGGCGGCGGGCAGTACGGCTCGGGCGTGATCGACGGCTTCGTGACGGCCATCCGTAGCGGCAAGAAGGTCCCGATCCCCGGCGAAGAGGGCGGCCGAAGCGTCGCGGCGATCCTGGCGTGCGTGGAGTCGGCGAAGACCCGCAAGTTCGCGAAGGTGGCGAAGGTCTGAGCGAGAGTTAAGCCAAGAAGGGGACAGGCCCCTTTTCGGCTCTTCAGTGAGGAGGTTCTGAGAGCCTGTGGCAAGATTAGATGACAAGTGTAAATCAGACCTAGGGCGGAAGGATTTCGAGCAGTATCCTGTATGGGTCTGGGATGACGAGGAGAGACACCATTGCCCTATTGATGAGGTCGTCCCGGACCTATCGGATTACGGGGGGACGGCTTTCGTGAAGGCACGGTTCGCCGCGGGCTGCCTGGAGTTTGATGGCTATCTGGTCGGCGGTTCTGCGTTCTTCGCTTTCGCCTTGTTCGTTGGAGAGCGCAAGTTCCTGTTCAACATAAACGTCCCCGACATGATCGAGGAGGATATGTCTGAACTCTGCCAAGCTCTGGGCGTTGTGTCTTTCTCGCTATTCCCATTGCACTTCGAGTCAGATGTGTATTTCAAGAATGGCGGGAGAATAGCGGGCGAGTTCGCCCTTAAGTAGGACCGGACAAGGAAAGGGGTCACGATCTATTTGCGTCGGTCGGAAATAGTACGTGACCCCTTTTCAGGTCCCCTTTTCAGGTCCCCCTGCAACGGAGTGGCCATGAACAGCACACGGGTCGCGCATTGGTCCCTGAGAATCATCTTCGTGATGTTGGGGATGGCGGCTCTTGTGTGGGCCGAGGGCTCAGGATGGTGTGTCCCAACCGGCGTCATTGGGGCGCTTGGGATTCTTGTATTGATCGGTTTGGTTCAGTGGTTTTCTGCGTCGCTGGGTGATCGTGCGCGTTCGGCCCTTTCGCTTCTGGCACTGGGTGTCGGTGTTACCGTTTTCGCAGGTACCCGCATTTACCAAACGCGCCCTTCTCGCTTGTTCGCCAGTTATGTTGCATCCAACCGGCCGATATCCGTTCACATCAAACACGGTGAGTACAGCGGTGGGCTGGACACGAGCGTGTTCTTGCACTTCACAATCGATGCATCTGATTTCGCCACCCTCCTCGCTGAGAAATACGTTTCCAGGAATGGTCATCTCTTGCCAGGTAGGCCGTGGCTTCCGGACTGGTGGCATCCGGAGCGGCTCGACGGCCTTCAGTTCTACCAACGAGACAAGGAGGCAGGCGGCGGGGAGTTCTGGGTGAATGCCACCCATACTGAGGTCTATTTCGCTCATCGTTCGTAGCTCGGACGGGGAAAGGGGTCGACGGGGAAAGGGGTCGCGTACTATTTCCAACGTTCGCTGCCGGACGAACACACGTTAGTTCGGGGTGGTTAACGGGCACGCGGAAAGCGGGGCCTTCGTCCCACGCACTCCAAAAGCGGGCTGCGCCCGCGGGGGTTTTGGCTACGAGCGGGCGTGGGCGTCCGGAAACGATGGCTGTGAGACGCGGCGGAGCGGCGCCTGGCCGGATGGGGGCGATGCGGAACGATGCGGCTATGGGGCTGGGCCGCGGTCGCGGCCTAAACGGTGGCTGGGCAAGGGGTACCGAAATACACGCGGCGGTAAGTGCAGGCATGGGGCTGAAAACGATCGCGCGAATGCAGGAGTTATGACGATTTCGCGGGATTTTGGGCGCGTCTTTCGACGCGAATGCTGCGGGATGCTGCGGCATGTGGGCGGATTACTGTCGCGTGCAGCGGCGTGCAGGGGGCGTGGCTGGACGCGATTTTCATCGTGTCCCCGAATTAAACGGGGGGTCCGGCCGGTATGTGACGGGCCGGCCTGGGGTTGGCGAAAAAATTAAGAGTTAGTGACCACTATTGTTCCACGTGGAACATTGCCGGGGAGGGGGGATTGGCTGGGCCCCCACCGCGGCTGAAGCCGCACCTCCCCCGCTGCGCGGGAGAGGAGTGATGCGAGGATTGTTCCACGTGGAACATTGCCGGGGAGGGGGAGATTGGCTGGGCCCCCACCGCGGCTGAAGCCGCACCTCCCCCGCTTCGCGGGAGAGGAGTGATACGAGGATTGTTCCACGTGGAACATTGGTCGGAGAGCCCCTCTCCCTTACTCCCTCCCCCGGCGGGGGAGGGAAAGAATCGAAGTCCCCTCTCCCTTACTCCCTCCCCCGGCGGGGGAGGGAAAGAAGCGGCACTCAGGAGGTCGGCGGGCCACGCCGTCCGCCCGGAAACAAAACCGGCTGGCCCAATGCTCTGGGGCCAGCCGGGGGGCGAATCGCGGACCGATACCGGGTCGGGCCGCTGGTAATAATCAACGTATCACTTCAGCAATTGCAGCACCGACTGCGGGGCGGCGTTGGCCATGGACAGCACGGCGGTGTTGGCCTGGACGAGAATCTGTGCCCGGGTCATGGCGGCGGTCTCGCTGGCGAAGTCGGCGTCGCGGATGGCGGACTCGCTGGCGGTCACGTTTTCAAGGGCGACCTGCAAGGCGTTGACGTTCGGGTCGAGAACGTTCTTCTGGAAGGCCCCGAGTCGGCCTCGAATGATGGCGACCTGCTTGATGGCCAGCGACAGGATTTCCTGGGCATTGGACGCGCCGCCGTCGCCGATGGCTGCGTCGCCGCCGGTGCCGAGGCTGGACAGGAAGCCGACGTCGTTCCGGCCGAGCGAGCCGGTGGATACCGAGGGGATGGCCAGCGACGAACCGCCGGCGGCCTCGACGGTGGGGCTGAGCTGGAAGGTGGCGCCGCCGCCGGTGATGCCGAAGGTGGTGGTGCCGGTGGCGCTGCCGAAGGCGGCGGTCATGTCGACCTGGAGGTCGAGCGAGTTGGACCGCAACGAGGCGGTCAGCCCGTGGACGGTGGCGGTCTGGCCGTTGATCAGGACCGACGCATTCGAGCCGTCGTCGCGGGTGGAGGTGG
>JAQTVL010000038.1 GCA_028706835.1 Phycisphaerae bacterium
ACCGTGTGCAGTGCCAACGAGACAATGCTCCTACCGAGCTTTCGTCCCGTGCGGCGCCGTGAGTGGCGAACATGTTCGGGGATCGCAGGCCCAAGGTTTGCGGACTGCGGCGACGACGCCTGGAGCGGTTGTATTTGTGTGCTCCGGGCGACTTGGCGTCCTAACTCCCTTTTGGAGTACTGGTCGCTGGACCGTCCGCCGGTCCGAACAGACGCGTGATGATCACGCCTTGACCCTGCCTGCCCTCGAGGGACCCGTTTGTAGGTAGTTGGCGTCCCTCCGCAGCCCGCCTATACGCTCCGACGCAATTCGCCCTGGCAAGCCGCGGCAGCAGTGCAGTACCCGTAGTACCCCAATGCGGAGGCCGCGCGTTACCTCGCGGGCCGCACGGGACGATCTTTTCACAGACCAACCGGTTTCACGGAGCCTGAACGCGAACATGCGTGTCAGGCCGATTTCGCGCGCGCAGGAAAAGAAGCTTTCAGCGGTCAGCTCTCAGCTTTCAGCTACGTCAAGAGGCATTCTTGCTGAAACCTGACCGCTGACCGCTACTCGCTTGTCCGGGGGGGCGGGCAACCTATAATGACCGTTTTGCGCGAGCAGGAGCGAATCGGATGTCCAACAGAATCAAGCTCGGGCTGATCGGCGTGCAGAAGTGGGGGCGGCAGGTCGGCCGGCAGATGGCGGCCAGCGACATCGTCGACCTGGCGTGGGTGTACGACCTCGATGCGGGTGCCGCAGCGAAGGCCGGCGGCGAGTGGAACGCGAAGGTCGCCGGCAGCCTGGACGAATTGCTCGCCAGCGACGTGCTCGGCGTGGTCATCGTCACGCCGAACCATACGCACCTCGACCTCGGGCTGCGGGCGGCGTCGGCTGGCAAGCATCCCATGATTATCAAGCCGATCACCAACACCATCGCCGAAGGCCGGCAGTTGATCGAAGGCTGCCGCAAGGCCGGCGTGTTCTGCGCGTCCAACCATCCCGCGCGGAAATCGCCGATCAGCCGATACGTCAAGGAGTCGCTGGACGCCGGGGCGTTCGGCCGGCTGATCCTGGTGAGCAACGTGACGGGGCACAACGGCGGCATGGGCAAGCAGCCGACGGACTGGCGGGCGCAGCGGAAGTGCGCGCCGGGCGGCCCGCTGATCCAGTTGGTGGTCCACACGTTCGACACGTGGCAGTACTGGTTCGGCCCGATCGTGGAGATTCAGGCGACCGGCGGGCATCGGGCCACGCCGGGCGACAACGACGACTACTTCGCCGGGCAGGCGAGATTCGAGGGCGGGCTGATCGGCAACTTCGCGACGCAATACGCCGCGCCGGGAGTCGGGTTTCACGTGATCTACGGCACCGAGAGGACGCTGGTGGCGGAAGGCGGGGCGCCGTTCGAGCAGCGGGTGGTTCGCTCGGACAGGCCGGCTGGGCCGGGCGTGGAGCGGATCGAACTGGAACTGGAGCCGTACGACGGCATCCGGCGGGATGTCGAGGAGTTCGCGACGGACATCCAGGCTGGGCGGCAGCCTCACGCCAGCGGGGAAGACGGGCTGCGGGCGCTGGCCTGCGTTCATGCGGCGATTCGGTCGAACGAGGGGGGCGGTGCGTGGGTGAAGGTGGCGGACGTGCTGGCGGGGAAGTGAAGGGGGGCGCCAAGGCGTGCGCATGCGGACGGGGCAGTTCATCTGGACGACTGGACGTGGGCGTGCGAAGCCAGCGCCGACCTTCGGTCGTGCGGCTAGACAGGAAGATCGCGTGTACAGCGCACGCAGTTGCGGTCGTGCCTTGACATTGCACGCGAACATGCCAGACTGTTGGCAACCCTTCAACGGAGGAAATCCCATGACGAGCATTCGGAGCCTGAGCGTTCTGGCGGGCTGGGCGGCGTTGCTACTGGCTGGCTGTCTGCCGGTCGAGTTGGAGGTGGGCAAGGACGGCCAGGTGCTGGTGCCGCGGCAGGAGGGGTTCTTCACCCTCGACAGCGGCAGCGGCAAGGTTGTCCGGGTCTACAAGCCCGCGTCGGACCAGGCGGCCTTCGGGCGGTTCGCCCCCGACGGCAAGCACATCCTGGCGGTGAGCGAGGCGGGCGGTGGGGGCGGGAGCCAGACGTTCGAGTGGGTCGACCTCGGCGACGGGTCCGCCAAGAAGCTTTGCGCCGCGACCAATACCGCCTACGCGACGGTGAGCCCGGACGGCAAGACGGCTGCGTTCACCCGCGTGTCCGATGAGGGAACGGCGCTGGGCGGCGACAGCAAGGAGAACCTGCCGGAACTGCACCTGATCGATCTGGCGGCGGGCAAGGATCAACTGGTCAAGGCGGCTGGCGCCATCGCCGGTATTCACCGCTGGTTCCCCGACTCCAAGAGCCTGCTCCTGTTCCAGATCACCGGGAAGGTCAAAGAAGGCAACCTGCACAAGGGCACGCTCAACCGGTTCGAGCCGGCCACCGGGAAGGCCACGCCGCTGGCGGCGGCCTTGGGCAGCAACAACGTGTTCTTCGCCCTCTCGCCGGACGGCAAGACGGTGCTGTTCACGGCGTCGGCTGCGGGCAAGCCGGGGGCGGAGTTGAAGCCCGGCGAGGGCTGGGACGAGCAGTTGTTCGAGCTGAAGGTCGAGACGGGCGACGTGCGGGCGGTCAAGAAGGGAGTCAGCTACGCGCTGTGGTCGCCGAAGGGCGCGAAGGTGCTGGTGGCGGTGAAGGGCGAGGAGAGCAAAGTGAAGCTGGAGGTGGCTGACGCCGCGCTCGCCAAGTTCACGCCCCTGGCTGAGGACGCAGCCGCGTCGGTCAGCGGCGGCGGCGACGATACGAAGATCTATCCGGCCTGGCTGAGCGAGGATCGCATCGCGTACCTGGCCCTGCGGGCGGTCTATGGGCGGGCGGGCAAGAATCTGGAACTGGTGTTCATCGACGCCGACGGCAAGAACCGCAAGGCCCAGCAGGCGGCCCTGGACGCCGAGGCGGGGAAGGCGGAGAAGTAATGGAACTGAATGATCTGCTGTTCGTCGGGGTCCGGCTTTGCGTGGCGGGGATTGACCGTCGGTCCGGCGACATCGTCTGGACCAGCGAACGGCTCGGCGGGGCGCTGGGCACGGATTTCGTGAACGTCTTCTTCGACGGCCAGTGCCTGTTCGCCCATTGCCGCGGCGAACTGTTCCGCCTGGACCCGATGACCGGCGCGGTGCTGTGGAAGAATCCGCTGAAGGGGATGGGGTATGGCCTGGCGTCGTTCGCCTCGCCGAACTGCCCGACAAGCACCGTGGCGGCGATCATGCAGCAGATTCAGCAGCAGGCTGCCGCCGCGTCGTCGGCCGCATCGTCGACCTGAAGGCGAATCCGACGGTCAACTCGCCCCGTGAACGCCGAGGCTGGCCAGGGCCTCTTTCTCGCCGTCGAAGAACTTGAACAGCTTGTCGATCTGGGTGATCTTGAACACCTTGTGCAGGTCCGGGCGGATGCCGCAGAGCAGCACCTGGCCCTTGATCGCCTGCGATTTTTTCCGCAGGTTCAGCAACATGCCGATCGCCTGGCTGGACAGCATCTTCACCTTGCCGAAATCCAGGACCACCTGGCGGCGGTCCTGCTCGTCGACGAGGCGGTAGAGTTCCTCGCCCATCCGCTGAATCTGAATCGCGTCGAGGATGTTGTTCGTGTCGAAGCTCACGACGGTCACGCCGCCGACGACCTGGACCATCAGTTGGGAACTCTCAGCCATTGCGCCATCCTTGTGTCAAGCCGGGTCGGATTCTAAATCCGGGCGGCAGTGCGGTCAACCAGCCTCTTCGTCATCGGCCGCATTGCGGTGCGACTTGCCTTTGTGACTGCCGCTCGATTTCGCCGGTGCGTCCGCGATGACGCTGAGCGGCTTGTGGCCGGGCTTGAGGCGAACGCCCAGGGCCAGCGCCAGCACCTGCTCGAACCGCTCGACCGGGTGGAAGGTTACGCCCTTGATGATCTCCTGATCGTCGGCGCGGATCTCAGCCAGGTCGCCCTTGTTCAGCGCGGGCAGGATGATGTCGCGGACGCCGGCCTGCTTGGCGGCGAGCACCTTCTCCTTGATCCCGCCGACCGGCAGGATCAGGCCCCGCAGCGTGATTTCGCCGGTCATGGCCATTCGCGGCTTGATCGGCTTGCCGAGGATGAGCGACGCCAGCGCGGACAGCATCGCGACGCCGGCGGACGGCCCGTCCTTTGGCACGGCGCCCGCTGGCACGTGGACGTGGATGTCCAACTCCGCCAGCTTCCGCGGGTCGATGCCGAGGGCGTCGGCCCGGCTGCGGATCAGCGAGAAGGCCGCGGTTGCACTTTCGCGCATCACGTCGCCGATCTGGCCGGTGAGGGTCATGCGGCCCCGGCCTGGCATGCCGGTCGCCTCGACGAAGATGATCTCGCCGCCGACGGGGGTGTAGGCGAGCCCGACGGCGACGCCGGGGATGTTCACCCGGTCGACGACGTCGTGGTGGATCTTGACCGGCCCGAGGAATTCCTCAACCCGTTTGGGCGTGACGGTGAGCGACTTGAAATCGCCGCGGACAATGCGGGCCGCCGTCGCCCGGCAGACCGAGGCGATGCTGCGCTCGAGGTTCCGCACGCCGCTTTCGCGGGTGTAATCGTCGATGATCCGCTGGATCGCGGAATCATCGATCTTGCACTGCGTCTTGCTGACGCCGTTTTCGCGAAGCTGCCGCGGCACGAGGTACTTCCGGGCGATGTTCATCTTCTCGTTGCTGGTGTAGCCGGGCAGATGGATCATCTCCATGCGGTCGCGCAGCGCCGGGTGGATCGGGTCGGGCACGTTGCCGGTGGCGATGAACATCACCTTCGACAGGTCGAACGGGACGTCGAGGTAGTGGTCGGTGAAGGTGTCGTTCTGGGCCGGGTCGAGCACTTCGAGCAGGGCGCTGGCCGGGTCGCCCCGGAAATCGGCGCCCACCTTGTCGATCTCGTCGAGCATGAACAGCGGGTTGTTGGCCCCGGCCTTGCGAATCTCCTGGAGGATTCTGCCGGGCAGGGCGCCGATGTAGGTCCGCCGGTGGCCCCGGATGTCGGCCTCGTCACGGATGCCGCCGAGGCTGATGCGGACGAACTTCCGCCCGAGCGCCCGGGCGATCGATTGGCCCAGGCTGGTCTTGCCCACGCCGGGCGGCCCGATGAAGCAGAGGATGGGCCCGCGGCCTTCGGGGTGCAACTTTCGCACGGCGAGAAATTCGAGGATTCGCTGCTTGACCTTTTTCAGGTCGTAGTGGTCCTCGTTGAGGATCGCCTCCGCCTGGCGGATGTCGAGCTTGTCTTCCGTCGACACCGACCACGGCAGATCGGCCAGCCATTCGAGGTAGGTGCGGATGACGGTATATTCCGGGCTGGCCTGCGGGATGGCGGCCAGGCGGTTGATCTCTCGGTCGGCTTCCGCCTTGACCTTTTCGGGCAGCTTGGCGTCGGCCAGCTTCTGGCGGAGCTGGGCGAGCTCGGCGCCCTCTTCCTGTCCCAGCTCGCGCTGGATGGCCTTGAGCTGCTCCTGGAGGAAGTACTCCCGCTGGCCTTTCTCGATCCGCTCCTTCACCTCGTTCTGGATCTTGGCCGACAGGTTCAGCACGTCGAGTTGGTCGGCCATCTGGCTCTCGACCACCTTGAGTCGTGCCATCACGTCCTGCATTCCGAGCAGTTGCTGCCGCTTGTCGAACTCGGTGACGAGGTTGGCGGCCAGGAAATCGGCGAGCTGGCCCGGCGTGTCGACGTTCTCGAGCGCGACCATGGCCTCGTCGGGCACGTTGGGGCTCTTCTCGATGATCTGCCGGGCGGTCTGGCGGACGGTGTGGACGAGGGCCTCGGTCTCCTTGCCGGCTTCGGGCGCGACGTCGGGCATCAGCTCGACGGTCGCGCGAATGATCGGCTCGGTGGTTAGTATCTGCTTGATGCGGAAGCGGGCCAGCCCGTGCAGCAGGATCGACTGGTTGCTGTCGGGCAGGCGGAAGACCTTGAGGATCATGCAGATGGTGCCGACGTCGCGGAGGTCCTCGGGCCCGGGCATCTCGATGTTCGGGTCGCGCTGCGAGATGATGCCGACCATCTTGTCGGCGGGAACGGCCTCGTCGATGACGCGCTTGCTGCGCTCGCGCCCCACCTGGAGCGACATCACGGTCCCGGGGAAGATGACCGTGTCGCGCACGGCCAGCAGCGGCAGCGAGGCCGGCACGGCGATCTCCTGCGGGCCGAGCTGGCCCGGCGCGATGATCACCTGCCGGTCCGCCGGCGGCGGGGCTTCTACCTTGGTCTCGGTGGTTTCCTGCTCGGGAGTCGTCTTGGTCTCAGCCATTCGGCTTTATCCTTGTTGTGCAGCCGCCTCAATCGGTCGTCTTCGGCAACTCGATCCACAGGAATCCGCCGCTGGCGTAGGTGGCCCGGATGGCCGACAGGTCGACCTCCGTCGGAATCTCCACCGAACGGCAGAACGGACCCTGGTCGATCTCCATCAGGTGGATCGACAGGTGGCCGGCGGATTCCGGCGGGCGGGGATGGTCCCGCGCCCCCGAAATCACCAGCACGTTGTCGTTAAGAACCACGTCGATCGACTCGCGGTCCATGCCCGCCAGGTCGACGCAGACGAAGTAGCTCGTCTTCGACTCATAGAGGTTCACCGCCGGCTGCCAGGACTCGACGGGGCAGTAGCGGTAGAAGCCCGCGCCGCTTGCCCGCCCGGGGGGCGTCAGCGAATCGATCTGCGTGCCTCCGCGGTGCCGTCGGACCAGTTCCAGTCGTCGTCCCGTACCGCCTCGGCGCACGAAGGTGGATCGCATCGGCTGCTCCCCGAAAAAATGGATATGCCGGGCAGCCGCCCGGTGCGGCACCGGCGGCTCTTGCCCGCACGCCCGTGCCGCGCCGCCCGCGCGGCCGCGCCTCTACTCCCCCATCATAGATTCCGCCTACTTCTTCTTCAACGGGATGAGCACAAATCTCGACCCCGCTCCGCCGTGAGCCATCACCAGCAGCCGGACCGAATTCCTGTCCTTCAGCTTGCCCAACGCCGCCGTGAACTGATCGACCGTCTTGACGGCCTGGCCTTGCACTTCGACGATCAGGTCGCCGACCGTCAGTCCCTCGCGGGCCGCCTCGCTGCCCGGCTGCACCTGCGTCACCAGCACGCCCTTGGGGTCCTCGAAGCCGAGCTGCTTGGCCAGTTCCGGCGTCAGGTTCTGGACCTCGATGCCCAGCAGGTCCCTGGCGGTCGACTTACCCTCGGCCGGCTCCCGGCTGCCCGGAACCGACGAGACCTTGTCCGGCAGTTCGCCCAGCTTCACCGTCACCGTCTTCTTCTTGCCGTCGCGCAGCAGATCCAGTTTCACGTCCTGGCTGGGGCCGACGTTCGCGACCGCGGTCCGCAACTCGTTCGGGTCTTTGACCGATTGGCCGTTCACGCCGGTGATGATGTCGCCTTCCTTGAGCACGTCCTTGCTCGGCGAGTCGGGCAGTATCTTGGTGATCACCGCGCCGGCGGTCGAATCGTAGCCGAAGCTTTCCGCCAGTTTCTTCGTCAGCGGCTGGATGAGCACGCCGAGATAGCCGCGGTGGATCTGCTCGCCTTTTTCCAGCCGGGGCAGCAACGCCTTGATCATGTTGATCGGGATCGTGAAGCCGACGCCCTGGTTGCCGCCGCTTCGGCTGGCGATCGCGGTGTTCATGCCGATCACCTTGCCGGTCACGTCGACCAGCGGACCGCCGCTGTTGCCCGGATTGATCGAGGCGTCGGTCTGGATGAAGTCCTCATAGTCGGCGATGCCCACGTTCGCCCGCCCCTTGGCCGAGATGATCCCCGCTGTCACCGTCCGGTCCAGGCCGAACGGGCTGCCGATGGCCAGCACCCAGTCGCCGACCTGAACATTGTCGCTGTCGCCGAGCTGGGCCGGCACCAAGCCCTTCGCCTTCTCCATCTTGATCACCGCGACATCGGTTCGCGGATCGGTGCCGATGACCTTGGCATCGTAGCTTTCGCCGCCGTCGCCGGGCAGCGTCACCGTCACCCGGGTCGCCTTGGCGACCACGTGGTTGTTGGTCAGCACGTAGCCGTCCGCGCTGATGATCACGCCGCTGCCCGTCGCCACGACGGTCTGCTGCTGCCGCGGCTGGCCATGGAACGGCATGGCGCTGTCGTCATCGTCGCCGCCGAAGAACTTCCGCAGTTCCGGCGGAATCTGCATCGTCGTCTCCGGCGCAGGCTGCTCCGACTGGATATGCACCACCGACGGCTCGACCACCAGCGTCACCGTGTGGAACACTTCCGACATCGACTGCACGGCCTTGATCTCCGGGCCGAGCTTTTCGAGTTGCCTGGCGGCTGCGTCGTAGCGTGCCTCCGCCTTGCCCTTCTCGATCGCGTAGGCGAGGTTGTGCGGCACGTCGAATACCAGTGCTCCGCCGGCGACCAACGCCATCACCAACGCCCCCGTCAGGGACGCCCTGATTACACCCTTCATTGCCGACCTCCTTGTTGTTTGAACTACTTAATCGTATGAGCCTGCTGATTTCTTATCAAACGGCGGTCTTCTCGCTGGGTCAAGTTCGCCCGGCGCCGCCTGTATATTGTAGGCTTTCTTACTCTACGCGGGGGATTTCGCGAAGGTTCGCGCGGAAGGCCTTCGACCGCGATCATCGCCCGGCTTTCGCTTGTCGCTTCGCGCGCCGGCGATTCACAAACACGATCGCCAGGCCGAACGCGAGCAGCCCGGTGCAGACAAACCACGGAATATCGCCGATCCGGCTGTAGACCGTCACTCGCGGGTCGATCGGCAAGACAGCCGACAATTGCCCGGTCGCCCCCGGCGGCAGCATGCCCATCCGCCGGCCGAGTGAGTCGAAGAATCCCGAGCAGCCGCAATTGACGCTACGGGCCATCGGCACGCGGTTCTCGACGCAGCGGAAGGCGGCCTGGGCCGCGTGCTGGCGGAGCTCGGTCGTGCCGGCGAACCAGCCATCGTTCGACATGTTCACCAGGTAGTCGACCTGCTTCCGGCCGTCGGGCGTGTAGACCAGCCGGCGGATGGCCTGCGGGAGGATGTCCTCGTAGCAGATGGGGGCGGAGAACCTGAACTCCCGCCCGTCGCGGGTTCGCAGGACCAGCGGCCGGATATCTTCCCCGGCCACCAGCAGATCCATCGGCGTCAGTTTGCGAAGCAGCTTGAACGCCGCCGGCCACGACGTGCGGAACGGCAGCATCTCGCCGAACGGCACGAGGTAGTTCTTGTCGTATTCGCTCTTGACCACCGCCTCCGGCTGGGTGCTTGCGGCGGGCCCAACCTGCGGCTGGTAATGAATCGCGGCGTTGTAGCGGAGCATTTGCGGGTTGCTCGCGCTCGGCTCGCCGATGGGGTCAGTCCACATCAGGTTGAAGGAATTGACCAGGTCGGCCACGCCGTCGGGCGGGTACGGGGCCGGGACCGTTGAGTGCCCGCCGATCAGCAGCGCCACCCCGTACCGCGCGGCGAACGACCGCAGCCGCCGATCCGTCGCCCGCTCTTTCGCCAGGTAATCCTCGCGGTCCTTGAGCGCCTTCGCGTTGGTCATCTGGAATGCCAGGTCGTCGGGGGGCTCCCACTTCAGGTTGAGGAACCCGTCGTTCAGATTCACGCCCACCATGGTCTCGGGCCAGGCGACCTGGTCCGGCATGGGGCGGACGGCGACCGCCTGCACGGTGGTCGCCAGCAGCCCGTTGAACCGGCGGTCGAGGTCGTCAGCCGACCCGTTGTCGAGCCGGATTTCGTAGTAGCCCTGGACGACGGCGACCCGCGGGCCAAGCGTCCTCGACAGATCGACTTGCTCGATGCGGAACCGTCCGTAGACCACCGCCAGCAAAATCATTCCGAGCATGCCCAGCGCCGAGGCGGACACCTGGAAGTTGGGGCGGGGCTCCCTGCCGGGTATCGAGACGAACAGCGGCTGGAGCATGCCGTCGACGATCAGGCCATTGGCCGCCGCGACGATGAAGCTCAGGGTGTAGGCCCCGCCGAGATCGGCCACCTGGAGCAGCGTCGTCTGTCGGTAGAGGCTGTGGCCGAGGAGGAACCAGGGGAACCCGGTCAGCATGTAGCCGCGGAGCACCTCGGCGCCGACCCACGCGATCGGAACGATCAGGGTCATCAGCAGCCCGCTGGGCTGTTCGGCCCGGCCGGGGCCGTTCCACCGCCTCGCCAATCCGCCGACGACGTAGGCGACCAGAAGGAAATAGAGTCCGAGGTAGGCGGACAGCGCGAGCTGCGCCAGGGCCATCAGCAGCACACTGCCGATCGGGCCGGGGTAGCCGCACGCGAGCATCCAATACAGGTTGCACGCGAAGAACAGGAACCCGCCCAGCCAACTGCAAAACAGCATCCAGCCCCAGCGGGAACTGGTCGCGACCGCCACCAGCCAGGGCGTCAGCGCGAACCAGCACAGCCACCAGCAGTTGAACGGCTCGAAGCACAGCGTCAGCAGCACCATGCTCGCCAGCGAGAGCAGCAGCACGGGCAGCCGGCGGCTGACGCTGACCTGGTAGCGGACGAGCAGCCGCTCGACCTCCGCCGGATTCGCCGGGGAGGGCAGGGGATTGCCCGCGGGTTTCGCTGTGCCATCGACTCGCGCCATGCGACCTCGAATAACCGGGCGGCGTTGGCCGCCGCCGAGCCACCATGTTGGCGAATTCTGTCAGACCGGGCGGCGGCGGTCAAGGGAAGAAGAAGTGGCCAGTGGTCAGTGGTCAGTGATCAGTGAACACAAACGGCAGGGCTTGCCGCGTCGTATCGGCAGGGGCGGCTCCCCTCTTTTTCTTCGCTGACCACTGGCCACTGACCACTGACCACTGTAGAGTATTTGCATGATCCTGATCATTGATAACTACGACTCGTTCACCTACAACCTCGTCCAGCGGATCGGGGAGATGGACTCGACGCTCCAGGTGCAGGTGTATCGCAACGACCAGATCACGACCGAGAAGATCGCCGCTCTGAAACCGGCGCACCTGATTATCAGCCCGGGGCCTTGCACGCCGAAGGAGGGCGGCGTCAGCAACGACGTCATCCGCACGTTCGCGGGCAAGATTCCGCTGCTCGGCGTCTGCCTCGGCCATCAGTGCATCGGCTACACGTTCGGGGCCGAGGTCGTCCGGGCCGACCGGCTGATGCACGGCAAGACCTCGCCGATCAAGCACGACGGCCGATCGATCTTCGCCGGCCTGCCGAACCCGTTCATCGCGACCCGCTACCACAGCCTGATCGTCAAGCGTGGCACGCTGGACGAGAAGGTGTTCGAGATTTCCGCTTGGACCAACGAAGGCGAGATCATGGCCATCCGGCACAAGGCGTTCGCCGCGGCGGGGGTGCCGTTGGAGGGCGTGCAGTTCCACCCGGAGAGCTTCCTGACGCGCTGGGGCCATCACCTGCTGGCGAACTTTCTGGGGTTGCCGAAACCGGCGGCGGTGGAGGGGGAGTGAGCACGTCGGGGGACGAGTCCTCACAACTGCGGGATGAATTCCTCGAGGTACAGTTCGGTGGCCTCTTTCAGGTTCTCGATGGCCTCTTCCACCGTCTGCCCCTGGCTGACCGTCCCCACCTCCGGGCATTCAGCCACCCACCACTCGCCCTCGCGATGAACCACGGCGGTCAATGTTCTGGTCATGGCGGGACTCCTTCCGCGGACCATCTTATCATAAGCCGCTGGCCTTGGGTATTTTGCATTTGACCGTCATAGTCCATGCTTGGTAACATACGGGCCTTGACATCAGACGATTCCCGGGCAACGGGGTCGATTCGACGACGGTGGTTGGCGGATCGGCGGGCAGGCTGCACGCGGCGGGCTGCTCGAACCTCAGCGCGGGTCATCGCTGACCGCGGCAAATGGAAGAAAGCTGTCAGCCTTCAGCTCTCAGCTTTCAGCTTAAGACGTGGAAGATCGAACCTGGTGATTTTGTGGTCGGGGTCTTGCTTCGATGCTGACCGCTGATCGCTGAATGCTGTTGTTGCTACCCCGTGGTGTAATTGGCAACACAGGAGATTTTGGTTCTCCCATTCCTGGTTCGAGTCCAGGCGGGGTAATGGGAGCGGTCAGCGGTCAGCTTTCAGCACTCAGCTTCGTCGTGGCTGAACGCTGAAAGCTGATCGCTGAAAGCTCTGTTTGAGGACGACCCTTATGCCCAAGACTGCTGCGATCATCCTGGCGGCTGGCAAATCCACCCGCATGATCACCGACCTGCCGAAGGTCATGCACGAGGTCTGCGGCCGGCCGATGCTGGCGTGGGTCATCGACGCCTGCCGGGCCGTCGGCATCGACCGCATCCTCGTCGTCGTCGGCTATCACAAAGAGGTCGTCATCAACGCCTTTCCCGGCCAGCGCGACCTGGTCTTCGTCGAGCAGGTCGAGCAGAAGGGCACCGGCAACGCGGTCAGCGTCTGCCAGCCGCACCTCGACGGCTGCGAGACCGTGCTGGTCCTTTGCGGCGACGGCCCGCTGGTCCGACCGACCACGCTCAAGACGCTGATGGAAACGCATGTCAGCGGCCACTCCGCCGGCACGCTGGCCACCGCGGTCGTGAAAGACCCGACCGGCTACGGCCGAATCATTCGCGACAGCTACGGCAACCTTCAGGGCATCGTCGAGCAGGCCGACTGCACAGTTGCCCAGAAGGAAATTCACGAGATCAACCCGAGCTACTACTGCTTCCAGCGGGCGGCGATCTTCGAGTCGCTGGCCAAGGTTCAGCCGAACAACATCAAGAAAGAGTACTACCTGACCGACGCGGTGAAGATCCTGATCGAGGACGGCCGGCGGGTCGTCGCGATTTCCGCGGTCGAGCCCGATGAGGTGTACTCGATCAACAGCCGCCAACAACTCGCCCAGGTCAGCCAGGTGATGGAGCAGCGGATTCAGGATCGGCTGATGAGCAGCGGCGTGACGATCGTGGACCCGTCGAACACGTGGATCGACGCTCGCGCCGAGATCGGCAAAGACACGATCATCTACCCGTTCACCTACATCCACGGCCGGGTGAAGATCGGGCGGAACTGCTCGGTCGGCCCGTTCGCGTATCTGCGGGACGGGACGGTGCTGGAGGACGACGTGGTGATCGGCGTGTTCACCGAGGTGAAGAACAGCACGCTGTGCAGCGGGGCCCGCGCCCGGCACCACAGCTACCTGGGCGACGCGACGTTCGGCAAGAACGTGAACGTCGGCACGGGCACGATCACCGCGAACTTCGACGGCAAGGAAATCCACCGGACCGAGGTCGGCGACAACGTGTATCTCGGCAGCGGGTCGATCCTGATCGCCCCGCTGCACGTGAAGAGCGGCGTGCAGATCGCCCCCGGCACGGTGGTCGAAGATGGCGAGACGCCGGGGACGGGCAAATAATTGACGGGGCGACGGGAAGAGTGGGAGACGGGGAGAGAAGAGAACTAACTCGACGCGGGGACGCGGAGACGCGGAGAGAAGGATTTGGGATTTTGGATTTCGGATTGCGGATTGAAGAAGATGCGGATCGACGATTGTCTTTGTTTAGCCGCACGACCGAAGGTCGGCGCGTAAGCCCCGGCGGGGCGACAGGGACCGAACAATGATGCAGACAGCCATTCGACTGACCGTCGTTTCGCTCGTCGCGACTTTCGCGACGACTGCTGTGTTCGCGCAGGCCAAGCCGAAACCGAAGTTCACCAGTGCGCCGGGTGCGGACCTGTCCAAGCCGATCCTCTGGGGCAGCGAGTGCGAAGTCCCGGACGGCCCGTCGCTGCGTTTCGGCGGCATCGACCAGAAGGCCGACGACGGCGCGGTCCACACGGCGATCAAGGTGGACGGACAGTGGAAGGTGATCGTCGATCCACTGCGAACCGATAATCCTGGGCAAATGGTCTCCGGCGCGAGCCGCGACGCCGCGAAGACGATCGGCTACTGGCGGGAGTTGGCCTATGTTCCCGATGCCGACATGATTCTTCAGGTCGGCGCGTCGGTGGCGCCGAGCGCGCCAGCTGGGGCGGGCATCCCGACGACCGCGCCGGATTG
>JAQTVL010000560.1 GCA_028706835.1 Phycisphaerae bacterium
GAACCGTTGCGACGTTCACGATGTCCGGCAACGGGTACGGCGAAGTGCTCAACGATGACGGACATTGGCAACTCAGGATGTCTGGCACGAATGCGAAGTCGGCTGTCACGATCAAGACGACCAACGGGCTGCTCGACCTGTATGATGTCAGCGTGCCGAGTTCGCTGAAGGGCTTTGCGGCTCCGACAACGGACCTGATGGGCTCCTTCCTGGTCGACGGCAGCCTCGGGACGCTGAGCATCGCGAACATGGTCGGCGCCACCGCGGTGGTCCGGGGCACGCTGGGCGCGACCACCATTGCCAACATGCAGAACAACTCGGTCCTCATGACCAACGGCAATATCGCCAGCGTGACTGTCAACTCGATGTCCGCCAGTTCCATCTACGCCGGCGTTCTGTCGGCCGGCCGGCCCGTGGCGGCGGGCGATTTCAACCCCGCCGTGAGCATCGGCAGTTTCACGATCAAGAAGGGTCCGGTCGGGCTTGACACCTTCGTTGGGTCCACCGTCGCCGCCGCCAGCATCAAGACGGTGAGCATCCGAAACGTGAACCCGGCGGGAGTTGCGGAATTCGGCATCATCGCCCGATCCGTCAAGAGCTACACCCGGTTCCAGGACAAGTTGACGCAGGCGAAACTGTCCAATCTGCCGTTCGGCGTCAGCGACAACTTCCTCGGCGGGGCGACCAACTTCATGGTTCGCATCGTCTGATTGCCGCTGGTTGGAAGCGTACAAGAACAGCCCTCCGCCCGGCCCGCCGGACGGGGGGCTTTTTGCAGGACGGGAGACACGATGGCCATCGGCAGCTTTTGCCTGGTGCTTCACGGGCATCTACCCTACGTGCTCCACCACGGCATGTGGCCCCACGGCGAGGACTGGCTCTACGAAGCCGCCGCCGAGACCTACCTGCCGCTCCTGGCCACCGTCGACGAGTGCAACTTCCTCAACGCCCCGCCGCGGATCACCCTTGGCCTGACCCCCGTGCTGCTCGAACAGCTCGCTCACCCCGACTTCCAGGCCGGCTTCGTTCACTACCTGGCCGACGCCGTCAGCCGGGCTCGCCGCGACCGCACGGAGTTTGCCGGCTGGGGCAACGGCCACATGGTCCACCTGGCCGACCGGTGGGTCGAGTTCTACGAGCGCCTCGGCGAGCAGTTCCGCGCCATCAAGGGCGATATCCCCGCCGCGTTCGCCGACCGGGCCCGGGCCGGGCTGATCGAGATCCTCACCTCCGCCGCCACCCACGCCTACCTGCCGCTGCTCTACGAAGACTCCTCCATCCGCGCCCAGTTGCGGGCAGGGCTGGCCAGTTCGCACCGCATCCTCGGCTTCAAGCCGACCGGCCTCTGGCTGCCCGAATGCGCCTATCGCCCCGGCGGGCACTGGGACTCGCCCATCGGCTGGGCCGGCAAGGACGGCCGGATCGGCATCGAGCACCTCGTCGCCGACGAGACGCTCACGCACTTCTTCCTCGAAGACAAGCTCATCCTCGCCAGCCGCAGCGAGTGGGTCCGCAACGACGAGTGGCGCAAGGTGGACTGGGAGGAGTCGGCCAAGTATCCGAACCGCGGCTGGCGATCGATCCACGAGCCGATGCTGGTCAACGGCGACGGCTTGGGCCCGGGGCGGGCAGCCGCCTTCGGCCGGGACACCCAGGTCTGCGAGCAGGTCTGGTCCGGCGACATCGGCTACCCAGCCGACCCCGCCTACCTGGAGTTCCACAAGAAGCACGGCCCGCGCCGGGGCCTGCGCTACTGGAAGATCAGCGGCAAGAAGGTCGACCTCGGCGCCAAGGCGATGTATTACCCCGACGACGTCGCCCCCAAGCTGTTCGAGAACGCCCGGCACTTCTGCGACCAGATTCGCAGCCGCCTGTGGGATTACCACAAGCGGACCGGCCGGCACGGCGTCATCATGGCGTCGTTCGACGCGGAGTTGTTCGGCCACTGGTGGTTCGAGGGCCCGCGGTTCCTCCGCGACGTGATCCTCACGCTCAACGCCGACCCGGACGTGGACGTGCAGACCACCGAGCAGTTCCTTCACGACCACCCGCCGGACAAGACCGTCTCGCTGCCCGCCGGCTCCTGGGGCGAGGGCGGCGACAATCGCGTCTGGGCCAACGACAAGGTCAACTGGATGTGGGACATCGAGTATCGTTGCGAGGCGATGTTCGGCAAGATGACCTACACCCTGCCATGGCAGAAGGACCCGCAAATCGAGGGCCTGCTCAAGAAGGCCGGCCGGGAACTGCTGCTCCTCCAGGCCAGCGACTGGCAATTCGTGGTCACGCGAGGCCAGGCGATCGACTACGGCATCAAGCGGTTCATGCTGCACGTGTCCCGGTTCGAGACCCTGATCGGCCTGTGCGAGAAGCTCGCCGACGACTCCGGCTACCTCGGCAAGCTGACCGAGGTGGAGAAGCACGAGATCGAAGACGCCGACGTCCACGACGTGATCTTCCCGCAGATCGAGCTGAACTGGTGGAAGATGTGAACGGCGGGAGGGCAGGGGCGAGGGGGAGTCAGATTTCAGAGTCACATTTCACCCCCCACCCCCCCTTTGAAATCTGACTCCAGACTGCGGCCAGACCACAGTTGATTGGGGACTATTACCCCGAGAGTGAGTTGAACGCTCCGAGATGCAACCCAGAGTCGCTGGGAAAGTTGGATTTCAGAGTTGGATTTCAAGCCCTACCCCCATTTTGAAATTCAACGTTTTGTGGCATTTGTTGAATTCCAAGAACATCCGGATAGGCCGAATCGTTCTTCCCCCGCAGAACTCTCATCCAGAAGATTTCATCGCCCCACCCCCCTCTTGAAATCTTCTGAAATCTGTCTGAAAATCAACTTATTATCGGACCTTAATCCGGACTTGTCGCACGGCTGAAATCTTCTGAAAACTGCCACGAGAAACGCCTTACTATCGGACCATTCTTCGCCTGCTTCTTCGCGCCTGCTCCGGGTTGGCTCCGCCGGACTGCACGCCTCCCCCCCTGCATGTCTCCGGCGTGGCTTTGTTACGCCCTTTTTACTGTCGCCTTTCGTCGGCTCGCGCGATAATAGCAGTCACGCCGGAACCCGCGGGGCCTCCGGCGCTTCTTACCCGTGCCTTCATCCATACGATCGGTTTCGGGGACTGAGCGACACCTTGGGCTTCTCACGAGGAGCGCGTCATGCGAACCGCTGCAAGAGCCGTGGCTGCGAGTGTGGTGCTGGTGCTGTTGGTTGCGGGCCTGGTCTGGGCGAACGGCGGGCCGTTCGTCATCAAATACCCCGAGGGCGACCCAGCCGCCAAGGGCGTCCTGGCCAGGCTGGACCCCGACCTCAAGCCCAAGATCGAGGATCGCCTGCGGGTCGTCAAGGAGGACCTGACGATCACGATCGACCCGCCGCCGGCCCGGCCCGCCCCCGTGGGCAAGG
>JAQTVL010000039.1:0-3209 GCA_028706835.1 Phycisphaerae bacterium
AGACCGTCGCGGCCGGAACGCCCAGCAACGGGCTGACGGTGCAGGTCTTCATGTTCGCCGATCCGACGACGAAGAAGGGGTGGTACGAGTTCAACCTGGCCCCGGAGTACGTCGGGGACGGGACGTGGACCGGGGCGCAGCCGGGCGGTATCAAGCAGGCCGCGCTCCTGAGCGACGGGGCGGGGAACCGGGTGGTGGCGCATCTGACCAAGGGCGCGACCGCCGAGGACGAGCATTGGTTCGCGGCAACCGGAGCGAAAGCGGAGGCGCAAAGCAGCGACCCCCACGTCGAGCTCACGCAGTTCACCCACAAGGTCGATGCAAAGAATCACGCGGAGGTCGTGCAGGAAGCCACCACATTCAAGGTTCCGCTGAAAAACGTCGTCTCGGACGGGGCCATCGAGACCGTCACGGTCAAGTATCACTACCTTGGCACCAACAACGTCGGTCCGTACACGCTGTCGGCAAACGACTGGAGAATGTCCGCCGATCGCGTCTGGTCGCTCTACACAGACGGTCCACCGGCGGAACTTGACGACAACCCGGCCCCGGCCAACATCGGCCGGCGGGCGGCACTTGGCGTTCTCGACGGCGCTACGGACGTGATCGAACTCGGGATCGCGGCGGCGGGAGTCTATGCCTTCGCGTATTCAGACGCGGCTGATGGCGGGAAACTGAAACTGGAAATCTACAACACGGACCCGGTCCACGGAGAACACGAACTTAGTTTCTGGGCGAGAATCGACCGAATGGACACTGTTCCGGTGACAGGCTTCACGGAGGTCGGCGATGGCCACTAAGAATACCGACGCCAAGAACTCCACCCCGAGCAGTCTATCCTGGCGTCCATCCCTTTGCCGAGCGCACGGCCAGCGGCCTTTCGCTGGAATTAAAGTAGACCGTCATGCGACAGTTGGAGAAGTCCTTGGGAATCCCGCAGACGGCGGAAGACAACTGGTTACGAAGGGCTTCTGTCGCGGCGTCAAGACTTCCTTTCTTGTCCAACTCGTAGGGATTGAGCGGATGGAGATAAACCGACACAGCGATCCCGTCGCTGTTGGCGCTCACGTCCACGCCGCGCAGATCGAAGGCGGGAATAAACCGGACACGTTCAAAGTGCCGGCTCGCCCTAGCGCACCGCCACTCCAGTTCCGTGACGGTCGCCGGGGCGTTGAGCTTCTCCCGTTCCGCCTCCGCCACCCACGGGAACTTCCATTTCTCGACGGGCTTGACCGCCTGCCCGAACGCGAAGCCGACCGCCACCGAGACCGCCACCGCCGCCAGCACGAGGGTTCGTTTCATGGGAGTCATCCTTTCGTGAACCATTCTATCACCAAATCGAAAAACGTCAATGGGCAATCGACGCCCCGGAACCGCCGCAGCCCGTCGGCGGGGGTCCGTTCGTGCGAAGGAACGCAATGATGGCCGAAGACCTCAAGGCGATTCACGAGAAGTTGGACCAGATCATCTTGTGGCAGAACGCCCACACCGTCGAGCATCGCACCGTCGATCGGGACATGGAAGAGTACCGCGAGACCCTTTTCGGCAACGGGCGACCGGGCCTCAAGGCCGACGTGCAGTCGATCAAGCAGACCTGCGACGCGAAGACCTGCGCCAGCCCGATCCGGCAGGCGATCATCGACATGGGCGTCAAGGTGCTGGCCGGGGCAATCCTCATGTTCATCGGATGGCTGCTGTTCGTGGCCGAGTTCATTCACAAACTCCAAACGATCGGAGGTGCAAAATGAGATGCAAAATGCTGTTATTGCTGCTCCTGCTGCCGGTCTTGTCGGCCGGTTGCGGACTGTACGGCAACGACCGGGCCGATCTGCTGGCCGCGCGGCAAACCTACGCCGGCGTGACCAACGCCGTCGCGACCGTGCGAGAGCGCGGGGCCTTCACCGTGTCCGAAGGCCGCGCCGTCAAGGAGACCTCCGCGGCCGCGCTGAAGGCCCTCGACCGCTGGCAGGCCGAACTTGAGCTGAGCGAACAGATGGGCCGGGCCGTCAACACCGGGGCCGTGACGGCGATGTTCGTGGACGAGTTCCGGGCGCTATTGCGAGAGATGTGCGCGGCCCAGATCGCGGCGCAGCGGTACATCGACAGTCGGCCGGTTCCCCCCAAGGTGGACCCCAAGGAGTACGAGTGATGATCGACCCCGCTACCGTTCTTGGATGGTTTGCCGTCGTCATGGAGCTAGGGTACGCGGGCAGCAACCTGTGGTCCCTGGGCCAGCAGATCAAACAAGGCCAGGTCGTCAGCATGGACCAGATCAATGCGGCGCGCGACGCGGACATCGCCGCGCACGATAGGCTTGTTTCCGCCGGGCAGTTCGACCGGCCGGACGAGGAGAAATGACATGGACTTTGCGATACCCCCGGAAATCGCAGCCGCCCTCGGGCGCGTCCTCTGGCTGACGGTGCTGGTGGGCGGGCTGGTGCAGGCCGTCAAGACGATCCCCGGCGTCGCCGCCCGTCCGCACCTCATCCCCTGGATCAGCATCGGCCTGGGGGTCGTGCTCACGGCCATCTACCAGTCGGCCTGGCCGTCGGCCGAGGCCGTCAACTGGACCCAGCGCCTGGCCGTGTCGGTTCTCTGCGGCGCGATCGTCGGCGCGTTCGCCAGCGGTGCGTATTCGGCCCTGCTGAGCCCGCTGATCGACAAGTTCGCCAAGGGCAAGTAGAGCGATGTGCGTCTTCGGCCAAGGTGGCACGCAGATCGACCCGTCGGCGGCAACCGGCCCGGTCGAACCGTGGCGCGAGAGCACCTTTGCCGAGCGGGTGCAGATCGCGATGGACGACGACGGTGCGCCCTACCGGATCGTCAACCCCGGGCCGAACCATGCCACCGATCCCACAGCCGGACGGTGAGCGATGGTACGTCCTGGCCGTCCGCTGGCGATGGGCCTGGTGTCGTCGGCTGGGCGAGCTCTGGCGATGGTGCGGCCGCGTGCCGCGGTGGGCTTTGAGGATCCGATGGACCGCGACTGACTCAAACCGAGAACGGCGGCGGTGAGACCGCTGCCCCCGACGCCCCGGCCGGCTTTCCCCCTCCTTTCCCGGCCGGGGTTTTCTATGCGCCGACGCTCACCGCCCGCCGATTCGTTCGATGTCCGGGTCGTAGCCGTCCTGCATGTGCGCGTATCGCTCGGTCATCCGGTAGTCGCGATGGCCGGCCCACAACTGGATTTTCCGCAGGGACACCCCGCG
>JAQTVL010000039.1:3309-13886 GCA_028706835.1 Phycisphaerae bacterium
ACCGCCCCGGTCTGCCAGAGGAACCGCTGGATCACGCGCTCGGCGCGGGCGATCTGATCAGGTCCCGCGCGCAACGTCTGGGCCTCCAGGAACCCGTTCACCGACCATTGCACGGGTGACCGCAGAGCCCCGATTTTTCTGCCAGTGATGCTCATGCGGCCCCCGTGACACATACAAAATTGTGAATATCACACTTTTTTTCAGTCCCCTCCGGAAGGCCCGAAATCATGCCTAATTGAAGTGGCGGCGACAGGTTGCGCGTCACCACAGGATACCCCCAAGGGGATTCGGACCCCTGAATCTTTAGCGCGCCAGCCGCCATCGCCCAGATCGGCCCGATAATGTCCGCAGTATGAAACACGCTGCGGACATTACAAGTCGAAAGCGGGCGCAAAGCTGCCTGGCCGTGGCGGCGCCCGTGTTTCGTTCGCCGCTCGGGGAGCGGGTTCACCCAGCCTCCCCGGCGGCGCTTCTTTGCCCTGAGCCCGCCGCCGGTACCCCCCGGCCGACGGCGGATCACAAGCCCCGCGCCGCGGTCCCCCCCTGCCGCGGCCGGGGCGACTTTATCCATCCCCGTGCTTCGCACGAGACGATTCCTCTGCGCAACCATAGCCCCATACCTCTTTCCATCCGTGGGTTTTGCTCGGCGAGCGTCCGTGGAAGTGACGCCTATCATTATATCCCGAACCGTCGTTTTGTCAAGGGGGCCAGTTGTGTTCCTCGATGAACAGAACCCGCCCGATCTGTGCCCGTACTGCCGCTCGCTGCGGTTCGGGGCCGATGCCGTCAACCCGCCGTGGTATCTGTGCGGGTCGGGCTGGAACTACGACGGCCGGTTCGTGCGAACGCCGACCTGCCGCGAGAGAGAAGGCGGCCTGTCCCCCAGCCGGGCCAGTCGCACCGCCGCTGCCGTGATCCTGCTGCCCCTGCTCACCATGTACGCCCTTCGCCAGGTCTGCTCTGCCGGAGCATCCCAAGACCGCCGGGCGGAAGCCGTTGTGTCGGCGTGTTCCCCGATTACCGAAGGACCGATCTTGCCGCAAGGGACGGACGGAGCGACCTCGGAACGGGACTACCATGACACTGTCGGCCCCGCCCGGCTGGCGTTTACGGTGCGGCGGATGCGCGTGACGGCGTACTGCCCGTGCGCGAAGTGCTGCGGGGCGTGGTCTGACGGCATCACCGCCAGCGGGGAGCCCGTGACGGCCAACGGCGGCCGGTTCTGCGCGGCGGACAAGTCCATCCCGTTCGGCACGATGCTGGACATTCCCGGCTACGGGACCGTCCCCGTGCTCGACCGGGGCGGGGCGATCAAGGGGGATCGGATCGACGTGTTCTTCCCATCCCACCAGGAAGCGCTCGCGTGGGGCGTTCGATGGCTGGATGTAGGCATACGCACAGAACAAGGAGAATGACGCAATGGAACCGGTTCAAAGCATCGACCTTGCAGCGGAATTGGAAGCTGTTCAGTCCGAAATGATCGGCGAACGCAGGGCCAGTATTCGCGGACTGGTCAAGAAGATTTTGCAGGACCGCGAAGTCCTGGTGTCGGAACTGGACCGGCTCGACGCGCAGCGGGCCAAGGCGCAGCAGAAACTCGCCAACACCGACGCCAAGATCGAGAAGCTCCAGAACCGCGACTGGACCATCCTGCCGGAAACCAAGCCGCCGTCGCCCAGCGCCGAAGGGCAATCCCAATCCACATGACGCCGAATCGCGATAACCGCGAGAAAGGCGCCGGGAAAGGTCGTCGGTTCAAATCCGACCGGCGGCAGTCAGCCAAGAAAGGAGTCTGACGTGGACGCAATCGCAGAGACAGAGGCAGTGATCGGGCTCGTCGATGGGACCACGCCGATCGGAACGACGTTCGCCATGAAGGACGGCGGAGAATATGTCCTCACGGCCAACACCGGGCGGCGGGTGGAGATGGAGGACTCCGGCGATGGCCCGGAATGGATCGGAAGTCGGCAGCAGTGGAACGAGAGCCAGGCCGGCCAGGTAACGGAGGTCCAGTCCCCGGACGGGAAGATCACGTCGGCCGAGGACCCCGACCTGCCCCCGCCCGACGCCGAGCCGGAACCCGAACGCGCCGACGGGGCCATCGCGGCGCGCCTTGTGACCCTCGTGCGGATCAGGGACGGCGACGTGGAGATCCAGTACGAGGTCTGCCGCGGCGACCACACGGACAAGTACACGATGGTCTGCTCGGAGGCCCCGCGCCCCGCCCTGCCCCAGGCGCTGGCGGCCCTCGCCCCGCACGTCATCGAAATCTGCGAGTTCCCGGCCGACTACGGACAGGGGATTCGCGTCACCGGACTGCGACTGACGCACAAGAAGGAAATCCTGGGCGCGGTCATCACCGCCGTCAAGACCCTGGGCACGTCGGATATCCCCTTCGTCATCCACACGCCGCACAAGACGGAGTTTCCCTACAGCCCGCAGGACGACGGGGCGGCGCAGGACAAGTGCCTCTCCGAAGGCGCGGTGATGGTGATCTCGGCCGTCGTCGAGGAGGCGTTCGCGTACATCGACGGCTCGCGGGCGGTGACGCAGGCGAGGTTGCCGTTCGCGGACAACGCGGCGCCCGCTTCTCCTTCCGCCGGTGCGGTGATCGGTGACTGGAAGCCGATTCCGCTCTCCGAAGTGCCGGGCCTTCCGCCGATCGTGCGGAACGTCCTGGCCAACGCCGAACCCGCCATCCTCACCATCGGGGACTTGACCGAGTTCCAGGCCAAGTTCGGCGAGACGTGGGCGCAGAAGGTCAAGGGGTTCGGCCCCTCCAGCCGCCAGAAGCTCGACGAAGCGATGGAACGATTCTGGGCCAAGCGGAAGAAGCAGTAAGTCGCCGCAACGATTCACGAAAGGAGACGCGGTAATGTGCCAGATGGCGAGCGGGTTCATCAATCCGGCGACATTTGAGGTCAAGGTGCATGATCTGGCCAGCCACGCCGACACGGCGACGGCCCTCGGCCTGGCGACGGACGGTCCCGAACCGAACCGCTGGCGGGAGATGCACTACACGCCGGACGGCGAGATCGTCTGCCGGGTGTTGGAGATGGACAAACACACGGCGGCGGAGTGCGTCGAGAGCGTCCGTGCGCGCTGGCCGAGGTTCGTGGACTTCCTGAATTGGGCATTGGCGCGGACCAGCCCGACGACGCTGGACCTGGACTCCATGGTTGACGCAAGCGATGTTGCCCTGCCGGCCGGGCTGACGTGGCTCTCCGCGGACTCGGCGACGGCGCTGCCGCCCCTGCCGGCCGGGCTGACGTGGCTCTCCGCGGACTCGGCGACGGCCCTGCCGCCCCTGCCGGCCGGGCTGACGACGCTCTACGCGAACTCGGCGACGGCCCTGCCGCCCCTGCCGGCCGGGCTGACGAAGCTCTCCGCGGACTCGGCGAAGGCGCTGCCGCCCCTGCCGGCCGGGCTGACGACGCTCTACGCGAACTCGGCGACGGCCCTGCCGCCCCTGCCGGCCGGGCTGACGTGGCTCTCCGCGGACTCGGCGACGGCGACGGAATCCAACATGCGCGCCCTGGACGGCGCGCCGGAATCCCTCAGGATATGGCATCGCGGACAGTTCCGGCCCAAGGCTGAGACCCTTGCGTACTGGGCGAAGGTCCAGCGAGAGACGACAGGAGATCGACCGTGACAAAACCAAAGGCAAAGAAGGCGTCAAAGCCCGACCCGAACCGTAAGCTGTGCAGTCGCGTAGTGGCCATTGAAAAGCTCCTGACCGAAATGGGGCCGCAAGTCCACGCTGCGTACACGGACTACTGCACCCGCCACCCGGCCAACCAGCCGGAACCGCCAGCCGTTCCCGCGTCACGGTGGTTTGTGCACAAAGACGGTTTCAGCGACGGTACGATTTGTGTTGAACTCCCGGCGGGAGCAAAGCATGTCACCTGCCATCCGAGAGATGGCAGTCCTGAAACCGGCAACTTCTCGTGGGGGGCCAAGGAATGCAATTCCTTTGTCAAGTCCGGCCACTGGAGGGAGATTACCCAAGCCGAGGCCGCTGAGCTTCGAGCGAGCAAGGGCAAGCTCCGGCCGGAACCGAAATTCAAGGTGGGGCAGTACATTGTTTGCCGGAACACCGGTGCTGCCCCCGGCGTGCCGAAGCGGATCGTGAAGGTCCTCTCCGGGGATCGCTACGAGTACCGAGTTCAACTGCCCGACGGCCGCGAGTTTCTTGTTGCGGAGTGTGGAGAGGAGCTCGCCCCTCTCACCCCCGGCTGCTACGACGCCGACCGCAACCCCTGCCCGGAGGAGTTTAAGAGCGTGGACGGGCGGAAGAAAGTGCCCGTGGGCAAGCGGATCAACCCTGTTCCGAGAGGACTGAGGCGCGGAGATTCCTACATCGGGGCGGTCACTGGCCTTTACTTCGAGAATGTCGAGAGCGATTGTGACGGCAGCTTCTGGATCGTCGAGGACGACCCCGACTACAAGCCTGCCTGCACCCGCCTCCTGCTCTGGCACGAGGGGATCAAGGCCGAGCCGGGGGATGTGCTCGTCAGGGCGGAACAGGATGGAAATGACGTGCCCCTGATGGCCGTTGACGAGGCCGGGAGTCGGCGATCGTGCGGCGCTCTCACCAGTATAGGCCCGTCTGGAGCGTACCGCTACAGCAGCGTCAATCCCGATCTGGGCCTGCCCCTGGACTACGAGGGCCGGGTGAGGATGAACGAATGATCCGGCGCAGGGCAGGGCAGCTTGACAAGTGAATACGAGGGCAGCAACGCTCCGGTACTGGGCCAAGGTGAGAAAGGAACTTGAGCATGGAATCGGCAACTCCCGAAACGACCAAGGCGGCACCGACCACCTGCACGGTCAGTCACAACGTGATCGTCGATGCCCATGTTCGCGCCGAATTCCCGCGCACATGGATAGACCATATGACGTATGACGCAGCGGTCAAGGGATGGCGCGAAGCCACGCCGGAGGAAATCGGCGAGAAACTTGAAGACAAATGCAAGGACTTCGAGGAGTTCCTACGCGACCACCGCAGCCAGGATGTCGTTTCCCTGGAGGTCGTGTACGAGCGGGCAACCCTATGTTCCCGTTGCCACGAGCGATGGGAACCGGCCATTGACGACGAGACAGGCGAAACATTCTGCGCCCGTTGCGGCGCGACGTTGGCGAAGTAGGTCCGGCAGCACATTGACAAGTGAATATGAGAGGGCGGCGGCGTGGATGGACACGCACCTGGACAGCAGGCCGCGGCGGAATAACACGAGGCATGGCGGCCGCTCCGATTGGCGACCGTCCACCGAATACGCCGCCCCGCCCTTATCTGTTGCCGGGTTGCCCTCGGGACAGGCTTCACGGGAAATCCTACCGTTCAGCCGTGTCTAGACACGGACACAGGCGGAAGAGTCCCGGCCCGGTTTATGCGGCGGTCGTCCAACTGGAAGGACACTGGCCCAGGCCACGCAATGCAGGTCCGAATCCTGCCCGCCGCGGTGAAAGGAGATGCACATGTCTGAGCAAGAAACAGCGGTTCGCGTTTATGGCACCGGAGAGTATCAGGACGAGGGCGGCAAGTACCATATTGTCACCCGAAAGGTGCCCGCGTGGGTCAAGAATGCTCGCCGGGTCTGCGCCGGTTGTCACGACAACTTCTATAACGGCCGTGCAAATTGCGACGGCAACTCACACTGTTGGTCACTCAAGCCGGAGTACGCCAGACGCAAGACGCGGCCACCCTGTTTCCACTGAAAGGAGATGCACATGGCACGTCGCAAATCGCAGTACCTCGTACAGGTTCCAGCGGGCATCCGTGATGGGAACGAAAAGCCCACCTGGATCGACCTCTCGCCACCGCTGGCGAACAAGGCAGAGGCCGTCAAGCACATCAGGGGCCACTGTATCGAAGGCCGGGCGCGGATCGTCGCCCTCGCCGCCGACTTCACCGTCGTTCGCGAGACGAAGCCGGTGGTGAGGCTGGACCCTGCCACGGCCGAATCGCAGGTCCCGTCCGGCAAGGCGAGAAAGGGCACGGAGGCATGACCGCCCACGAAACCGCCCTGGCCGCCGACGGTGCACTGCCCGCCGTGATCCACTGTTCCCGTCTACCCCTGGCCTTCCAGTGCCCCGGCTCGCTCCGGCCTCCCGTGGACATGGAGCTTGTCGCCGACGAGGAAGGCGAGGACCCCGCCGCGATGGGCACGGCCGGGCACGAGATCATGGCCGACGTGGCAATCGGAGACCTGGACGAACTCCCCGACGTGTCGCTCTACGCCGACCTGTTCGAGGTTGACCCGGACGATCTGGGGATGCTCGCCGGCCGGGCGATGAAGTGCTGGCGGGAACTGAAACCCTACATGCCCCTGCCCCGGCGCGTCGAGGAAACCCTACAGGCCCCGCAGATGGTCGGCACGCCCGACGTGTGGGGCCTCTACGGCAGGACCGCCCGGCTGGTGGACTACAAGTTCGGGCGGCTGGACCTGGACCATCGGGAGCAGCTTGCCGGCTACGCCTACATGATCTGCTCGGGGTTCGATCCGGGCGTCGTGGAGACCGTCGAGGCCGTCGTCGTCCTGGTTCGCGAGGGTGCCATGCGGAAGTTCGTGTGGACGCCCGGCGAGTTGCGTCAGTGGCGGCGGCGGCTGGACGATGAGGTCGTTCAGTGGGACGGCCGGTTCCACGTCGGGGGGCATTGCCGATTCTGCCCGCGCCAGTTCCACTGCCCGGCGCGGACGGCGATGATTCAGTCCACGATCGAATCGCTCGTCCACATGGAGATGCCGACGGACCTGACGACGGGTGCGGCCATCCTGGACCTGTACGGCCGGATCAAGGTCGTTTCGCAGGCCGTCGAGCAGTTCAAGTCATACTGTCGGCAGCAGCTTGAGGCCGGGCGGAAGATCGACGACGGGAATGGCCGGAGTTTGACCCTGGCGTCGCGGGGCCGGGACGCCATCGACGCCCGCCTGGCCTGGCCGATCCTGTCGCGCGTGCTGACCGAAGACGAGTTGGCCGCGTCGGCGACGATCAACAAGGGGCGGATGCTGGAGGCCGTCGCCGGCAAGGCCCCGGCGCGGGCGAGGGGCCGGGCCAGGGCCGAAATGATGGAGGCCCTGGAGCAGGCCGGGGCGGTCAGTAGGACCGAGTATCGCGTCCTCACGGAGGTGCGGGAATGAGAACCCTAACCCAAATCCGCATCGGATTCCCGAACGAGGTTCAAATCATTGAAAGCGGGGAGGACGGCTTCCGTGGCCTACTCCACTGTCTCGGGACGCAACCGATCAGATTCATCGCCAGTTGGGGCGACGATTGGGATCATGTATCCCTGTCACTTAGTCACCGATGTCCAACGTGGGATGAAATGAATTACGCCAAGAGGATCTTCTTTTCCCACGACGAGTGCGTAATGCAGCTGCACCCTCCCGAGAAAGACTACATCGACTGTCATCCGCACTGCCTTCATCTGTGGCGTCCACAGAAGGCAGAAATACCTAGGCCCCCAGGTTATATGGTAGGCCCGAGCAACCCCAAATAGTCAAGGAGAGACCCCATGACGACAGCACCGGCAACATCAGACGTGGCCGCCCCGGAGGCGGCCGAAACCAGACCCACCGCCGAAGCCGAACCCCAGTCCTCCCCGGCCGTCTCCGTCCTGGCGGTCCCCAGCAGCGGCGCCATCGAGTCCGTCCGGGGGGATATGTTCCTGGACCGCGACGTGTTCAATCAGGCGTGGCGGGCAGGCCAATTGCTGTCCCGCTGCTCGATGCTCCCGGACCAGTTCCGCAACAAACCCGAGGACTGCTTCGTGATGCTTCAACTCGCCCGACGACTGGACTGCGACGTGTTCATGCTCGCGCAGAACTGCTACATCGTCCACGGGCGACCGGGGTTTGAGGCGAAGTTTGCCATCGGACTCGTGAACACCAAGGGACCGTTCAAGGGGCCGATCCAGTGGACCGTCGAACGCGACCCCAAGACCCGGCGTCCGATCAGTTGCGCCGCCTACGCCGTCCATCGCGTCACCGGCGAGCGATGTGAGGCGACGGTGGACATGTCGATGGTGGACGGGGAGGGCTGGTCCAAGAAGGACGGCTCCAAGTGGCGGACCATGCCGGAACAGATGTTCAAATACCGCTCAGCGATGTTCCTGGCCCGCCTCTACTGCCCGGAAGTCCTGATGGGGATGAAGACCGCCGACGAGTTGGAGGACATCATCGACCAGCGGGAGTTCGCCTCCAACGCTCAGCTTCCCGGCACTGGCGACGGGACCAAGAGTTCGTTCGGATTCGCCGAGACTGCCCCTGCCCCAGCGCCGGCGTTCGAAGACCCACTCGGCCCCCAGGCTGACGCCGCGGCCACTGCCCCCGACGAGGAGCCCCCGGCCGAGAAGTTGACGCCCGGCGAGCGCATGCGCCGACGCATGGCCAAAGAGCGGGAGCAAATCGACGCCGACGCCAAGGCCGGACAGGGAGACCTGGGCCTGTAGTGCCCTGCGAGGAGCCTGCTGGTCCCCGCGCCTCATCGTTGACGGGGCGCGGGGCCGGCGGGGTGCATGGACGCATCATGTTCGATTGTGACGACATCCAGGACGCCGACGAGCCGGGCGAGCCGGCCGCCCACGTCAACGGCGAGGCGCGCCGGGCGTTCCTCGCCCACCTGCGCGACCTCCAGGCCGGACCGCCGCGTGCCGTGTCCGCCCGCGAGTTCTATCGCCTGGCCCGTGCCATGCTGGGCGAGACGCCCCTGCCGGACGGGATTCGCGGGTTTCGATGGATCGTCGCCGGCAAACCCTGCCCCGAGTGCGGCGGGGTGCTGTTCTGCCTCGACGATGGGAATGACCGAACGCCCCCCGAGCCGGGCGAGATTCATCTGTGTGCCCCATGCGTCATGGCTGTCCTGAGCGCCGCCGCGCCCGGGGCGACGCCTCACGGCCGCCACGCGAGCGAATCGGAAAGCGACAAGGAATGAACCTCACCAAGGAATTGCGGAGATACCGGGACCGGGTGGGCGGCACGTTGATCCGGGGACAGATCGTCGCCGGAGTCGAATTGACGGCCGACATGTTGGGCGCGGACTTTCCCGTCCGGTTCTTCCTGCATGTGGTTTTCACCGAAAAACCCGTCAGCAATATCAGCCCGGAACACAACTTGTTGCAGCGGGTGCTAGACCCAACTCCGCGAGAGGCCTTCTGCGTCTGCCGTAGCGAGCGGGAATTGCTGATGGTGCTGCGTGGCAAACGGGAGCCGCGATGGTTCCTCGAAGACGAATCGCACCTGGTTCGTGACTACATCGAGACGACGGTATGACCGATGACCGATACCCCCATCCAATGCGAGCGATGTCCGCACCGAGGCCACTGTCGGGGCGGCCAGGAGCCGGAGATCATATACAACCGGCGATGGTCGTGGCCGTGGCTCACCGTGGCGATGTGGGACTGGCACAGGCGGATGGCACTGCCGGCCACGGGCCGCGCCAGAGTCATCGAAGGACCGGCCCCGCGCCCCGTCCGATCGGCCGACTTGGAGCCCTGGACGCTGCACCAACTGGTCTGGCGGGCGATCAACCGGGAACTCCGCGAGGCCATTGCCCTGCGCCCTGCGCCGAATGGGCACGCGACGGTCGGCGTGGGCAGCCTAGCTGTACTGCCGGACCCCGACAGCGACGGATCGTGGGGGAATCTCGTGATGGCCTACGAGGATTGGTGAGAGGAGCCCAGGAATGAAAACGCACGGCGTTGGATGGATGAACGGATGGACGACCCCGGACGGCGAACCGATGGCACCGGAGAACTGGAGCCCGTGGGTTGGATGCACCCCCGTCTCGGCCGGGTGCGATAACTGCTGGGCGAAGAGGCAGGAGGAGTCCACCGCCCCGACCGGGCTGGCTCGGTTGGGCCGCCTGGGCGGAAGTGCGTTCTGGAACGGGCCGGTGTACCAAGGCGACGAGGTGTTCTTCCGGCCCCTGCACTGGAAAAAGCCGCGCGTGATTTTCGTCTGCCCGAACTCGGACCTGTTCCACGAGGCGATACCGGACATGCATGTGCGACGGACCATCGCGATCATGCAGGAGTGCCCGGAGCACGTTTTCATCATCCTCACGAAGCGGCCGGGACGGGTGGCGAAATTTGCCTTCGGCGCAAACGTCATCCTCCTCACCAGCATCGAGGACCAGCCCAGCGCGGACAAGCGGAGACCGGACCTGTTGCGATGCAAGGCGGAGACTCTTGGGCTGAGCATGGAGCCCATGATCGGGCCAGTTGTCATCGGTCGATGGATTGGGCCGCAGTACACCGATATTGGCACCTACCGCGACGACCGACTGTCCTGGGTCATCGTCGGCTGCGAGAGCGGCCCCAACCGCCGCCCGTGCAAGATCGAATGGGTCCGGTCCGTCGTCCGCCAATGCCGAGACGCGGGCGTGGCCTGCTACGTCAAACAGATCAACCTCAACGGCCGGGTCAGTCACGACATGGCCGAGTGGCCGAAAAACCTGCGCGTACAGGAGCGGCCGGGAAAGGAGAACTGCTAATGTTCTGGGTCGGCATTGTGACTTCGTTTATCAACCTATTGATGCTTTCGCTATTCGATTGGCTGTACCTCGGAAAAACCCAC
>JAQTVL010000040.1 GCA_028706835.1 Phycisphaerae bacterium
GCCCGCACCGTTTCGCCGGCGGTTGAGGACTAGACCTAAGTTCCAGCCTCGCTCATGGGTCGCCTTCCTAAGAAAGCCGGCTTTCCTTAGCGGAATCACTAAGAAAGGCTAAGCTCTTATCCTTTCTTAGTCAACATGTTAAGGAAAGCGTGCTTTCTTTGGCGAGGGGGGACAGGAGCAGCCGGTTTTCCCGGGGAGGCACGATGGCCTACCCCGCTCTGTCCAACGCCGCCTTCGCCCCCGTTGGGGCTTGCTGAATTGGGGCCGTTATCCGCAGGTTGCGCTCCACCTGCGGCTACACGCCGCCACCCGCTTCGCGGGTTAGGAGCCTTGCCCAGGCCGCGTTCGATCTCTTTGTTGTGGGGCACCCGCCCTCGGGTGCCGTCCGGCTGCGAAGCAGCCGGGGAGTTCGTCCCGGCTCGCCGCGACGATGACACCCGGGGGCGGGTGTCCTACAACTACAGGCCGGCACCCGCTACGCGGGCTCTGGTTGTGGGGGCGACGGGAACCACGGGCTCGTCTGATCCCTCGCTACGCTCAGGATCAGACTTCACCCGTGGCTATTGGCAATCGCCCTCCGGGCTCCCGGATCATCGGGTTGAACGTCACAGGCGGTTGAATACTTACCAGCCCGGCGTGCGGGTTGGATGCGGCGTCGATCCGTCTCATCGCCGGCCACAGCACTTCTTGTGCTTCTTCCCGCTGCCGCAGGGGCAAGGGTCGTTCGGGCCGATCTTCGGCTCGGTGCGGCGGATCGTTGACGACTCGGAGTGGGGCGTATAGCCGGCGTCGGGGCCGTAGTCGTCGTCCGCGTCGTCGCCTCCCCCACCCAGCGGGTGGCGATCGGGCGGGCGGTCGAACCAGTTGCGCTCCAGCCGCCACTCCTCTTCCACCCATTCGCGGAGGGGCTTGTATTCGGTCCCCGGCCGAAGCTCGCTCTCGCCGGACAGGGCTTTCAACGCTATCACGTAGTCCTTCAATTGCGTCGCTGCAATCAGTTTCTCCAGCAGCGGCCTGGCTGGCTCATGCCGCATCGCCGCCAGGAAACCGGCGGCGGACGTCACGTCGGCTTCAGGATCGGCATCGGCTGCCTGCTGAAGCATGTTCATGGCGACGTCGCGAATCCGAGCAAGGGCGGCTGGGTCTGCCTGGCCGATGAAACTCTGCGCTACCAGGATCAGGGGATACCAGCCGATATTTTCCTCGCACAGTCCGCTGAGGGTCTCGGCGATGAATGGCACCACGACCGGGCCAATCGAGGCGAGTGCAGACTCCAGGGCGTTGAGTTCCACGTCGCCGAACTCGTGCGGGTCCGAGCGAGCAAGTTGGGAAACCAGCCACCGGCAGACCGTCTGGCGATCCGGCTCCGCCAGCCGCGGGGCCGCCATCGCGAGTACCGCCGACACATACAGCGTGGTAAAGCGAGGCACGTCGATCCTGTTCTCCAACTCCAGGTGCTCTCGGAAGGCGGAGCTCAGGCTGTCCATTAACGAGGGGGCCGCGACGAGTGCGGCGGCGGCGGCTTCGAGGGCCGGCCAGGGGACTTCGCGGTCGTCCTGCTGGAGCGACTGGATGATGGCGTCGGCGTCGGGCATGGGAGGCTCCGGAAGGGGGAACCGAGAATCCGTTCGCTATTCGCAATGTGGAGGGTACCAGAAAACCGGAGCGGTTCAAGGCCGGGACGAAGGCTTCGGCTGCTACGCAGCCGATTAACACCCGACCCTTCGACTGCACTCAGGGCAGGTGGCGGGTGTCCCACAAACAAACACGACACTCAAGACGGATCGGCCTTGTCGCGACGCGGCTGTCCGCCGGATCCATATAGCCTAACAGTTACTTGACACACGGAAGACCTGTGCTATCAATTCAGGTTGGCTTGCGTGGTTGCCGGGGGGCGGCTGGAACCGTGGGACAGGCCGAGCCGAACCGTTGGCGGATGGATGAGTTTGGGGCGGGCAGGACGCGTGCAACGAACGTGATGTAACCTTGAAACCTTCATCGCAAGCATCTATTTTACAGGCACTTAGCAAGGTTACAAAAGGGCTTTAAGTAACCTTGCTGCAACCTTGACCTAACACGTTGCAAGACATAGCGTTACGCAAGATTTCACCCCCGGCGAACGGACCAGGGGACCGTCGCACTCCGTTTGATGGGTCCGGTGCCATGTCTGCCCAAGGCGAGCATGGCTGGCCCGCCGTCCAAGACAGCCGGACGGCGAGCCAGCCATGGCACCCATCGAACGGAGTGTGACGGACTACCGGTGGCTGGTTGGGCCGTCTGGGCCGGTTGGGCGAACCGTGATGAGGGCATCGTGTCCCCGAATTAAATGGCAGGGCCGGGCGGCATGTGACGGGGCGGCCGGGGGTTGCCGAAAGAATTCATAGTTAGTGAATGCTATTGTTCCACGTGGAACATTGTGGGCGGGCTGAACGGACCCCCACCGCGGCTGAAGCCGCACCTCCCCCGCTGCGCGGGAGAGGAGTGCTACGAGGATTGTTCCACGTGGAACATTGCGGGCAGGGGGACCGGTTTCGACGGCCCCTCGCCTTGGCCCTCCCCCCAACGAGAGGGAATATAAACAACGCCCCCGTGGCCGGCGAGAGCCACGGGGGCTGAATTACCACACGAACATCCTATCGGACAGAAGCCCAGGCATCGCAGTGCCTGGGCTTTGCACATACAGAACTCACTTGGCGACCGGGGCCTCGGCGGGGGCCGGGGCAACCGGGCCGTAGTGCATGGCGGCCATCTGCTCGAGCAGACGCCACTTGTCGGCGACGTCCTTCTGGGCCTGGTCGATAAGGGTGGCGGCGGCGGCCGGGTTGCTCTTGGTCAGCATCGTGTACCGCGTCTCGTTGTAGGCGTAGTCCTTCAGCGAGATGGACGGCGGCCTGCTGTCGAGCTGGAGCGGGTTCTTGCCCTGCTCGACCAGCCGGGGGTCGAAGCGATACAGCGGCCAGAAGCCGGACTCGACGGCCTTTTTGCCCTGGTCGAAGGCGGTCCGCATGTTGATGCCGTGGGCGATGCAGTGCGAGTAGGCCAGCACGATGCTGGGGCCGTTGTAGCTCTCGGCCTCGATGAACGCCTTGACGGTCTGGTTGTCGTTGGCGCCGAGGGAGACCTGTGCGACGAAGATGGTGCCGTAGGACATGGCGATGGCGCCGAGGTCCTTCCGCGGTGCGGGCTTGCCCCCGGCGGCGAACTTGGCGACCGCGCCGCGGGGCGTGCTCTTGGAGCACTGCCCGCCGGTGTTCGAGTAGACCTGCGTGTCGAGCACCAGCACGTTGATGTTCCGCCCGCTGGCCAGCACGTGGTCCAGGCCGCCGTAGCCGATGTCGTAGGCCCAGCCGTCGCCGCCGATCGCCCAGACGCTGCGGCGGACGAGGGTGTCGGCGATGGTGGCCAGCCGGGCGGCGTCGGCGTCGGTGATCGTCGCAAGTTTGGCCTTCAGCGCCGCGACGCGCTTCCGCTGCTCGGCAATGCCGGCCTCAGCCGACTGGTCGGCGTTCAGCAGGCCTGCCACCAACTCGCCGCCAATCTGGGCGGAGAGCTTGGCGAGCAGTTCGCGGGCGAACTCGGCCTGCTTGTCGAGCGTGAGGCGGAAGCCGAAGCTGAACTCGGCGCAGTCCTCGAACAGCGAGTTGTTCCAGGCGGGCCCGCGGCCGTCGGCGTTCTTGGCGTAGGGCGTGGTCGGCAGGTTGCCGCCGTAGATGCTCGAGCAGCCGGTGGCGTTGCCGACGACCATGCGGTCGCCGAACAACTGGGTGAGCAGCTTGAGGTAGGGCGTCTCGCCGCAGCCGGCGCAGGCGCCGCTGAACTCGAACAGCGGGCGGAGGAGCTGGCTGCCCTTGACGGTGTTGACCTTCAACTTCGCGCGGTCGAACTCCGGGATGTTCAGGAAGAACGTGAAGTTCGCCCGCTCCGATTCCCGCAGCGGCGGCTGGAACTCCATGTTGATGGCCTTTCGGCCTGGCTGGGTCTTGTTCTTGGCGGGACAGGCTTCGACGCAGGCGCCGCAGCCGGTGCAGTCTTCGGGGGCGACCTGGATGGTCCACTTGAGGCCCTTGAAGTCGCCGCCCTTGGCTTCGGCGGACTTGAACGTCGCGGGGGCGCCGGCCAGGGCCGCGGCGTCGTAGGCCTTCGCCCGGATCGAGGCGTGCGGGCAGATGATCGAGCACTTGGCGCACTGCACGCACACGGCTGGGTCCCAGGCCGGGATTTCCAAGGCGATGTTCCGCTTCTCCCATTGCGTGGTCGCGGTCGGCCAGGTGCCGTCAGCGGGCATCTTGCTGACCGGGATGTCGTCGCCCCGGCCGGCGATGATGGCGGCGGTGACGTCCTTGACGAACGCGGGGGCCTCGGCGGGGACGACCGGCGGCAGTTCGAGCGTGCTGGTCGGGGCGGCGGGGGTCTTCATCTCGTGCAGGTTGGCCAGCGTCTGGTCGACGGCGGCGAAGTTCATCGCCACGATCTTCTCACCCTTGCTGCCGTAGGTCTTCTTGATGGCATACTTGATCTTCGCGATCGCCTCCTCGCGGGGCAGCACGCCCGACAGCGCGAAGAAGCACGTCTGCATGATCGTGTTCACCCGGCCGCCCATGCCGGTGGCCTTGGCGACCTCGTAGCCGTTGATCACGTAGAGCTTCAGCTTCTTGTCAATGATCTGCTGCTGGACCGGGCGCGGAATCTTGTTCCACGTCTCCTCCTGCGTGTACGGCGTGTTCAGCAGGAACACCGAGCCCGGGCGCACGGCGGCCAGAACGTCATACCGCTCCAGGAACCCGAACTGGTGGCAGGCCACGAAGTTCGCGTCGGTGATCAGGTAGGCCGAGCGGATCGGCCGGGGCCCAAACCGCAGGTGCGACACGGTGATGGCGCCGGCCTTCTTGGAGTCGTAGACGAAGTAGCCCTGGGCATAGTTGTCGGTCTCGTCGCCGATGATCTTGATCGAGTTCTTGTTCGCCCCGACCGTGCCGTCCGAGCCCAGCCCGTAGAACATCGCCCGCACCACGTCGTCCGGCTCGGTGCTGAACGTCGCGTCGACGGCCAGGCTGGTGTGCGTCACGTCGTCGTTGATGCCGACGGTGAAGTGGTTCTTCGGCGAGGCGGCGGCCAGGTTGTCGTAGACCGCCTTGACCATCGCGGGCGTGAATTCCTTGCTCGACAGGCCATAGCGCCCGCCGATGACCTTGATGCCGCTCCGGCCGGCCTCGGCCAGGGCGTTGACCACGTCGAGATACAGCGGCTCGCCGGCGCTGCCCGGCTCCTTGGTCCGGTCCAGCACGCAGATCCGCTGCACGCTCTTCGGCAGCGCCCCGACGAAGTGGGAAATGCTGAACGGCCGATACAGGTGAACCTTCAGCAGGCCGAGCTTCGCGCCCTTCTTGTTGAGGACCTCGACGGTCTCCTCAGCAGTGTCGGCGCCGGAGCCCATGACGACGACGACGTTGGTCGCATCGGGCGCGCCGACGTAGTCGAACAGGTGATACTGCCGCCCGACGATCTTGGCGAACTTGTCCATCGCCTTCTGCATGATCGCGGGGCAGGCGTCGTGGTACTTGTTCACCGTCTCGCGGCCCTGGAAGTAGACATCCGGGTTCTGGCTCGTGCCGCGGAGCACCGGCTTTTCGGGGCTCATGCCGCGGGCCCGGTGGGCAGCGACGAGGTCGTCGCTGATCATCGCCCGCAGGTCTTCAACGGTGAGCAGCTCGATCTTCTGGACCTCGTGGCTGGTGCGGAAGCCGTCGAAGAAGTGGATGAACGGGATGCGGGCCTCGAGGCTGCACGCCGTCGAGATCAGCGCGAAGTCGATGACCTCCTGCGGGCTGTTCGAGCACACCAGCCCGAAGCCGGTCTGGCGAACCGCCATCACGTCGCTGTGGTCGCCGAAGATCGACAGCGCCTGGCAGGCCAGCGACCGGGCCGACACGTGGAACACCGTGCTGGTCAGCTCGCCGGCGATCTTGTACATCGTCGGGATCATCAGCAGCAGGCCCTGGCTGGCGGTGAACGTGGTGGTCAGGCTGCCCGTCTGGAGGGCGCCGTGGACCGCCGCCGCCGCCCCGCCTTCGGACTGCATCTCGACCACCTGCGGGACGGTGCCCCAGATGTTCGGCTTGCCGTCGGCCGACCAGGCGTCGGCGTGCTCGCCCATGTTGCTGGACGGCGTGATCGGATAGATGGCGATGACTTCATTGATCTTGTGGGCGACGTACGCGGCGGCCTCGTTGCCGTCGATCGTCGCTTTGTCGCGCTGCCCGGCCTGCTGGTTGGTACTCACGTTCATGGTCCCTTCTTTGTATTGGGCCCGTCCGCGGACGGGCGAAAAGCTGTTGGAGAAACTAAAACACCCATGGGCCTGATGCCCACAATTTTCCCGAAAATGGGAAACGAAACATTAGACCAAAACCGGGGTCATTTTACCAGAGTTAATCGCGGGCGAAAGGGGTGCCCGGCCCGGGTTCGCTCCGGGTCGTCAATCAGATTTCAGGAGTCAGATTTCACCCACACCCCCCTCCTGAAATCTGACTTGTGCCCGAAGATTTCGTCCCCGCCCTCCCGAGTTCTGTACGTTATTGTCATTCATGTACTTACGCATCTTCGTGAACAAGGGTACAAAGCTATGCAACATTTCTGCGATCGCCTCTCCATCGGATACTCGTTTTTCGCGCGAACTTCCGTGGCCGAGCCGCGTAACTACGGTCAGTGGCGGCCAACGCAACTCCGCCATCGCAGCGGCTTCCCATAGCAAGCCCCGGCCGCAGTGCGAAAGTCGCAACCCGCGATAACCGACAGAAGCAGAAGCGTTGTTCGTGAAATCTGTCACGATCGCGGGCCGGCGGTGCTAGAATACGTCGAACGCCCAGGCGCCCCTGCGTTGCCAGCCTACCAGTTGGCTTCCGCCGGGATGGCGGCGCCTCGATGCCTCGTCGCTCGCAGCGGTTTACGTAGTCACGGTTCCGACTCGGGTAGCTGATGAGCAGGAACGACGAAAACCCGGCCCTCGTGCGACGCAGGCTGGTCGTCCGCGGCCAAGTTCAGGGCGTCGGCTTTCGGCCGTTCGTCTATCGGCTGGCGACCGACCTGGCGCTGGCGGGTTTCGTGCGAAACGACGGCGTCGGCGTAACGATCGAGTTGCAGGCCGACCGCCCCCGCCTGGATCGGTTCACGCAGCGGCTGCGGGCGGAGTTGCCGGCCGTCGCCAGAATCGACTTCCTCGACGAGTCCGCGATTGAGCCGCAGCCCGACGAGCGAGCATTCCGCATCCTCCATTCCGACCACACCACGGCCCAGGCTGCCCAAGCCGACGTGACCGTCGACCTGGCCACCTGCGATGATTGCGTCCGCGAGATGTTCGACCCCGCCGATCGGCGGTTCGGCTATCCGTTCATCAACTGCACCAACTGCGGCCCGCGGTACTCGATCATTCGCGACGTGCCATACGATCGCCCGATGACGACGATGTCGGTCTTTACGATGTGCCCCGCCTGCCAGGCGGAGTACGACAACCCGCTGGACCGCCGGTTCCACGCACAACCCAACGCCTGCCCGGTTTGCGGACCGGCAATTTGGTTGCTCGAATCACCGATCGCAGGTACTCCCCCGTTTAGCCGCAGGACCGAAGGTCCGCGTTCGGACGCCGCCCAGGTAATCGCCACCGCCGCAACCGCCTTGCTCGCCGGCAAGATTCTTGCCATCCGCGGCCTCGGCGGTTTCCACCTGGCCGTCCGCGCCGACCAGGACGCCCCCGTCGCCCGTCTGCGCGAACGCAAGAACCGCGAGCACAAGCCCCTGGCGCTGATGGTCCGCGACCTCGCCGCCGCCGAGCAGCTTGTCGAACTGACCGACGAAGCCAGGAAGATTCTGCTCAGCCCGCAGCGGCCGATCGTGATCGCCCGCTGGCGCCCCGGCGCCCCGGTTTCCCGCCACGTCGCCTCCGGCACGAACAGCCTGGGCGTGATGCTGCCCTACACCCCCCTGCACCACTTGCTCCTTGCGGAACTGGCGAGACGGTGGTCAGTGGTCAGTGGTCAGTGGTCAGAAAGAGAGCGGATCGCATCGTCTTCTACTGGCCACTGGCCACTGACCACTGACCACTGCCCCCTCGTTATGACCTCCGGCAACCTCGCCGACGAGCCGCTGCTCGCCTCCAACAACGAGGCGATCGCTGGCCTGGGCGACGTGGCCGACCTGTTCCTGCTGCACAATCGCGAGATTCACCGCCGCATCGACGACTCGGTTGTCGAGGTCGTCGGGACCGCCATGCTGCCGATGCGCCGCGCCCGCGGCTACGTGCCCGTCGGATTCGATCTGCCCGTCGCGGTACGGGAGCACGGATTGGCCGTCGGCGGCGAACTGAAAAGCACCGTCGCGATCGTCCGCAACCGAGGCCAGGTCGGGCAGGCGATCCTGTCCGAGCACATCGGCGACCTGAAGGACGGCCGGGTGTATCGGCACTTCGAGCAGGTGATTGCCCACCTGCTCCAGATCACGCACACGGTCCCCGCCTGGATCGCACACGACCTGCACCCGATGTACCTGTCGACCCAGTGGGCCAGCCGGCAGGGACTGCGACTGATCGGCGTGCAGCACCACCACGCCCACATTGCCGCGTGCCTGGCGGAACATGGCCGGACAGGCCCAGCCATCGGCATCGCCAGCGACGGCGTCGGATACGGCGAGGACGGGGCGATCTGGGGCGGCGAGATTCTTATCGCGGATTTGGCTGATTTCCGGCGGGTCGGCAGCGTGCGGACCATAGGCCTGCCGGGCGGCGACGCCGCAGCCGTGCGAACCGCCCGGCCAGCCATTGCCTGGCTGTTCGACGCGACCGGCGGCCACGTGCCGGGCGTCTGGCTGGATCGCCTGCTGCCCGACCGCACCGAGCGCGACATCGTGCTGCGGCAACTGGCCGAGAACTTCAACTGCCCCGCCAGTTCCGCGGTCGGCCGATATTTCGACGCCGCCGCCGCGATCCTCGGGCTCGCCGCCTACAACCACTTCGAGGCCCAGGCCCCGATCGCGCTGGAAGCGGCGATTGAACCAGGCGTGAGCGACGTGCTGCCGTTCGAAATTCGGAATGAAGATTGTCAATCTGAGCGAGCCGGGCCGTCCTCGGCACCGCCGCTACAATGTCCGCGCTTCGAGATCGATCTACGCCCCACAGTGCTCCTACTTACCGAACGCACCCTCGCCGGCGACCCCGTGGGCATGCTCGCCGCCGCCTTCCACAACACCATCGCCGCCGCGCTGGCGGCGGCAGCGGAGCGGGCATCGGAATCCACCGGCCTGCGGACCGTGGCCGCCAGCGGCGGCGTGTTCTGCAACCGATATCTGACCCTGGAGCTTTCGCGCCTGCTGCGCGACCGCGGCCTGGAACTCCTGCTGCACCGCACCGTGCCCGCCAACGACGGCGGATTGGCGCTCGGCCAGGCAGCAGTAGCGGCCGCGAGATTGGCGAACGTAAAGAGCGAGGTGACGCAATGTGTTTAGCCCTTCCCGGACAGATCGTCCAGCAGACCGTCGGCGGCAAGGCCACCGTGGACATGCACGGCAACAAGTTCTCGGTCAGCCTGGAACTCGTGCCCGAGGCGCGGGTCGGCGATTGGGTGCTGGTCCACGCGGGCTTCGCAATCACGAAGATCGAGGAGTCCGACGCACGCGAAACGTGGGCCCTGCTCGAACAGGGCGGCCTCGCGGAGGAACTCGGAATCCCGGACAAGAGGTGATTCGTCCCACGCCCGGAATCCAAGATTCCGGGCTTGGTCAAGCCCGGAACCATAGGTTCCGGGTGCCGCGGCGAGGCGCAAGGAGTTTGGAGGAAGCATGGACCCAGCAGTAGTTGAAATTCGGGATCGCATCAGCCGGGCGGCGCGAACCGTCGGGCGAACGGCGACGATCATGGAAATCTGCGGCACGCACACCGTCGCGATCTTCCGCCAGGGCCTCCGCTCGCTGCTGCCGGAAAACGTTCGGCTGATCAGCGGGCCGGGCTGCCCCGTCTGCGTCACCTGCCAGGGCTACATCGACGCGGTGGTGGAGCTGGCCAGCCGGCCCGGCGTGATCGTGGCGACCTACGGCGACATGATCCGCGTGCCCGGCCACAAGAGCAGCCTGGAAAAAGCCCGCGCCGACGGCGCGAAGGTGCAGGCGGTGTTCTCCGCGCTCGATGCGATCGACCTGGCCAAGGAGAACCCGCAGCAAACAGTGGTCTTCGTCGCGGTCGGCTTCGAGACGACCTCGCCGGCGACCGCGGCAGCCGTGCTGGCCGCGGAGGAGGCGGGCTTGGAGAACTTCGTCGTCCTGCCCGCGCACAAGTTTGTGCTGCCGGCGATGAAGGCGCTGCTCGACAGCGGGCAGGTGAACGTCGACGGCTTCCTCTGCCCCGGCCACGTGAGCGTCATCATCGGGTCCAAGGCCTATGAACTCGTCACGCGGACCTACAACCGGCCTTGCGTGGTGGCGGGCTTCGAGCCGATGCAGATTCTGTCGGGCATCGCGCTGCTGCTGGAGATGATGGCGGCCAACCGGGCCGAGGTGGTCAACGTCTACAAGGGCATCGTCCAGCCGGGCGGCAACGTTCACGCGCGGCACCTGATGGAGAAGGTGTTCGTGCCTTCAGACGCCCACTGGCGGGGCTTGGGCGTGATCCCAGCCAGCGGCATGGCGCTGAGGCCGGAATACCGCAGATACGACGGCTTCGCGCGGTTCAACATTGTCGAAGGCGCAGACTACGACCCGCCGGGCTGCCGCTGCGGCGAGGTGGTCAAGGGCCTGATCGAGCCGATCGCCTGCCCGCTGTTCGGCAAGGCCTGCACGGTGAGTTCGCCCGTCGGCCCGTGCATGGTCAGCAGCGAAGGCACCTGCGCCGCGTGGTACAAGTATGGACGGCACGCGGTGGCGAGGACGATAGCGAAGAAGTGACCAGCGCCGAGTGACGATAACCTGTTCGTAGTGTGCCCGTAAGGGCATCGCGGGAACGCCTCACGGCGTCACTACGAACGACGCACGGATGGACAAACATGGAAAAGGCTTCGGATCGCATCCTTCTGGCCCACGGCGGCGGCGGCGAGATGACCTCGCGGCTGCTCGCCACGCACGTGCTGCCGCAGTTGACCAACCCGGCACTGGCGCCGTTGACGGATTCCGCGATCTTCATGGCTGGCCGATGCCGCCTGGCGATGACGACCGACAGCTACGTGATCCAGCCGCTCGAGTTCCCTGGCGGCGATATCGGCAAGCTGTCGGTCTGCGGCACGCTGAACGATCTGGCGATGGTCGGCGCCCAGGGCGTGGCGCTCAGCCTGGCGCTGATCCTCGAAGAGGGCCTGAGCACCGAACTGCTCGACCGCGTGATCGGCTCGATCAAGCTGGCTTCCTCGGCGGCCGGCGTGCCGGTCGTCACCGGCGACACGAAGGTCGTCGGCAAGGGCCAAGCCGACGGCATGTTCATCAACACGACCGGCCTGGGCCAGCCGCTGCCGGGCATTCGGCTGCGCGCGGATCGCGTTCGCCCCGGCGATCGGATCCTCATCAGCGGGCGGATCGCCGAGCACGGCTTGGCAATCATGAGCCAGCGCCGCGGACTGCGGTTCGACAGCCCGCTGGTCAGCGACGTGGCCGCGCTCGCGCCGCTGGTGCTGCCGATGCTCGAACAGCTCGGCGGCGCGGTGCGGTGGATGCGCGACCCGACGCGCGGCGGCGTCGCCAACTGCCTGGTCGAATTGGCTGAGGCGGCGTACGCGGCCATCGAACTCGACGAGCCGGCGGTGCCTATCAGCTTGACGACGCGGCACGCGGCGGAGATGCTAGGCATCGATCCGCTGTCGGTGGCGAACGAGGGCAAGTTCCTGGCCGTCGTGGCGAACGATCAGGCCGAGGCCGCGGTCGCTTTCTGCCGGGCCCACGCGCTCGGCCGGCACGCGGCGATCATCGGCACGGTGACGGACGGCGAGCCAGGCCTGGTGGAACTGCTGACCCACGCCGGCGGCCGGCGAATCGTCCAGCGGCCGTACGGCGAGGAGTTGCCGAGAATCTGCTGAAGAAGAAGCTGTCAGCGGTCAGCTCTCAGCTTTCAGCTTTTCTTGCTGTAGCTGACCGCTGAAAGCTGATCGCTGAGAGCTGCTGTTATGCACGAGACGTTCATGGCCCAGCAGATCGCCGCGGAGTTGATCCGGCTGGCGGAGCAGCACAAGGCGACCCGGCTGACGCGGGTGGTGCTCAAGGTCGGGGCGATGCGTCAGGTGGTGCCGGAGTTGCTGAACTTCGCCCTGGCGGCCGTGATGAAGGACACCGTCGGCGACGGCGCCCAGTTCGTGGTCGAACCGGTGCCGCCTCGCTGCCGATGCCGCAAGTGCGCCGCGGAGTTCGAGGTGGAGCGATGGAGTTACCTTTGCCCGTCGTGCGGCTCGGGCGACGTGGCGGGCCTGACCGGCGACGAGTTGATCATCGAGACGGTGACGTTCGAGACGGATGACGAAGAGAAAGAAGCTGAGTAAGAGGAGACGCGGATGCAAGCTCATGTCCTGCCGAAGACTCGCGTGGCGGAACTGGTCGACGCGCTGGCCAAGGAGCGCCGCGTCGTCGGGCCGACGGCGAAGGAGAACGCGTTCGTCTTCGCCGACCTGGCCGACGGCGGCGAACTGCGCCTGGACTACCCGATCAGCGCCCAGTCGCCGAAGAAGTTCTTCTTCCCGCCCTACGAGACGCTGCTGAAATTCCACCGCAACCAGCCGGACACCGGCGAAGCCGCGCCGGACGGCCAGCCGATCGCCATCCTAGGCATGCACCCGTGCGACATCACCAGCACGTGGCTGCTGGACAAGGTGTTCGACACGAAGAACAAGGACCCTTACTACCAGTCGCGGCGCGAACGGGCGCTGATCGTCGGCATGGACTGCGGCTGCCCGTGCGACGAGCACCAGTTCTGCCTGGACATGGGCAGCCTGTATCCGAAGAAAGGCTACGACCTGTTTTGCCAGGACCTCGGCGACCGGTTCTATGTCACCGTCGGCACGCCGGCCGGGCAGGCGGTCATCGACAGCACGCGGCTGTTCACTGCGGCCACCCCGGCGGACCTGCTGGCGCACGAGGAGTTCGAGGCGGCCAAGACGGAGCGCTTTACCCGGAAACTGCCGTTCTCGGCTGACCGCATCCCGGAGTTGCTCGGCGAGAGCTACGACTCGCTGATCTGGGACGCGGTGGCGCGGCGGTGCTTCAGTTGCGGGTCGTGCAACCTGGTCTGCCCGACGTGCTACTGCTTCAACGTGTCCGACGAGCTGGCGATGAACCTCCAGGACGGCGAGCGCCGCCGGCGATGGGACGGCTGCCAGCTTCGCGATTTCGCCGAGGTGGCCGGCGGCGAGAACTTCCGCCCGCAGACCTCGCAGCGGCTGCGGCACCGCGTGTTCCGCAAGGGCAAATACATGAAGGAGCAGTTCGGCGAGAGCGGCTGCGTCGGCTGCGGACGCTGCGACCGCCACTGCGTCGCCAGCATCTCCATCCGCAGCACGTTCCAGCAGCTCTGGGAACACCAGATGGCCAAGCTGTCGCAGCAGCGCTGCGAGCTGCACCCGACGCCGATCAACCAGCCGGCCAGCCAATACCTGCCCCGGCCCGGGCGCATCGTGGCGGCGGCGGACTTCACGGAGCGCGAGAAGTGGTTCCGCGTGCGGCTGGACGACGGCCAGGGGCTCAACTTCCTGCCAGGCCAATTCGTCGAGATTTCGCTGTTCGGGCTGGGCGAGGCGCCGATCTCGATCTGCTCGGCCACCCGCGGCACGGGCGAATTCGAGATGTGCGTGCGGTCGGTCGGCGACGTGACCAACCAGCTCCGCAAGTTCAATGCGGGCGACATCATCGGCGTCCGCGGGCCGTTCGGC
>JAQTVL010000041.1 GCA_028706835.1 Phycisphaerae bacterium
CATCAACGCCTTGCCGTCGCTGCCGCCGGCGCCGAGCAGCAGCAGGCCCGGCCCGGTGTCGTTGGCCGCGCGAATCTTCATGTCGCGATAGGCGATCGAATCCGGGGCCGTGCCGGTCAATCCGTTGATCTTGCCGATGATCGGGGCGACGGCCTCGATCAGTTTCAGGTCGATGGTCCGGACGCCCGCGCCCGTGGCAGGGCCGTCGGCGATCAGGTCGGCTTCCGCCTGGCGGAGCAGGCCGTCGCTGATCCGCAGCTTGAAATCCTCAAGCCTGGCGCGTCCGTGTACCCGCCCGCCGTTGTATTTCGCGGGGAGCAGTCCGGTCAACTGGGCCAGGTCGAGCCCGGCGGCCCTGCCTGCGGCGCGGAGTTCGACGATCGGCCTGCCGGCTTCGAGGGCCGCTCGCTCCAGCGACAGGTCGAGCCGGCCCGAACACGGCGGCAGATCAGCCAGCGACATGGCGGCGGCCAGGTCGAACTCCCGCAAACTGCCGGCGATGTCCAGGCGGGAAAGGACGTACTGCGGGCGAGTGGCGGGGGGCGAAGCCGCCTGCTCGAACTGGAGCTGGTTGACGGTGAGGTCCACCAGGCCCGACAGCGGCGTCAGTTCCGCCAACTGCACGCCGCGAAGCATCGCGTCGCGGATGGTGAACACGTGCCGCCGCGGGCCGTCGAACGCCCGATATGACAATGTGCCGCTGAACTCGCCGGAGGCCACCGGCTTGCCGGTCAGTTTGTCCAGGTGGAACTGGCGAAGCTGGATCGGCCCGGTGTGGTTCGGCGCCGTCGACAGCGTGAACTCGCGGACCAGCGACCCCCCGGCGCCGTCCGCCAGGGCGTCGGTGATCGGGTTCAGCGTGGCCGTGACCTTGACTACCCCCGGCTGGCCGTTGACGTGCGAGGCGGTCAGGCTGGCCAGCCCCTCCTGGCTCGGGCCGGTCGGCTGAAACCAGACGTAGCCCTCGGCGCCGGACAGTTCGATGGCGAAATCGCCGTGGCCCCAGCGGATGCCGGAGCGAACGATCCGCACCCCGCCGAGCCGGAGGTCGGGGTAGTCGTGGCGGAGCGACTTCTCGAGCAGCTTGAAGTCGCCCTTGGCCCAGTGGGCGGGTGTCAGGTCGAGCGTGCCGCCGGTGAGAATCAGGTCGAACCTGCCCGGCGACGTGGTGCTGCGGAGCCACTCGGCCTTGGCGCAGCGGGCCACCCGCAGCGCGGGGTCGAACCGGGCGCCGCCGTTGGGCAGAAAGATCTCGATGTTATAGAGGTCCATCTCCGCCCAGCTTCGCGGCACGACCCTGCCGACGCGGGTCGGCAGGCCGAAGAACGCCGACAGCCGCCGCTCCAGCGCGTGGCGGTGAAGCGGGCTTCGCAGATAGAGCCCGCCGGCCAGGACCGTCAGGAACGGCGCCAGCCCCAGCAGCGTCAGGATGCCGTAGGCGAGCAGTCGTCGCGAGCGTCGAGTGAGGATCATGCTGCTGGATAGGATAGCGGGTTCGCGGGAATTCGGAATGCGGAAGTTGGAATGCCGAATGCGGCGGGTGTGGAAGAGTTGGTGGCATCCTTGCCAATCCGTCTTTTTGTGGAGTGCGGTAGCGCAGCTACCGCTTTGGGCTACGCATCGTCGCGCCTGCTTTCCACAGCGGTAGCTGCGCTACCGCACTCCACGAAAGGCTATTCGATATTTGTCATTACGCCGGGGGCGCTTTACCTCCGGGCGCGGACAACTATAATGGGGCCACTCTGACGCGAGGGCTGTGTGAGCAAAACCAAACTGGCGGACAACCTGAAACGCGTTCGCGATCGCATCGCGGCGGCGGCCGTTCGCGCCAAGCGCAAGCCGGAGTCGGTTCGGCTGGTGTGCGTGACCAAGGGCCGGCCGGACGCGGCGGTGGCCGCGGCGATCGAGCTGGGGCAGATCGACCTGGGCGAGAGCCGCGTGCAGGACCTCCAGACGCGCGTCGCGAAACTGAGCGAATACCTTACCCGCCGCACGAGCGGCCTCCAGTTGTCGCTCCAGTGGCACATGATCGGCCACTTGCAGCGGAACAAGGTCAAGCCGCTGCTGCCGATGGTTCACATGATTCACTCGGTGGACACGCTCCGGCTGGCCGAGTCGGTCGACCAGGCGGCGGGCAAGGGCGGGCGGAAGATGCCGCTGCTGCTGGAGGTGAACTGCTCCGAGGAGCCGCAGAAGTTCGGCGTCGCCGTCGGCGCCGTCGAGTGCCTCGTCGAGCAGGTCGCGACGCTGCCGAACGTCGAGCTGCGGGGCCTGATGACCATGGCTCCGCACGCCGACCGCGCGGAGGACTCCCGAACCTGCTTCGCCCGGCTGCGCGAGGTGTTCGAGGACGTCGTGCGGGCCGGGCGGGCCGGGCCCGGCTTCCGCGACCTGTCGATGGGAATGAGCCAGGACTTCGAGGTCGGCATCGAGGAAGGGGCGACGATCGTTCGGATCGGCACGGCCATCTTCGAGGGCGTGTGATGCTCGCGGACGGCGGGTTCGACCTATTCTTCTTCTGGCGCCGCGTGCTGATGATCGCCTGCACCATCTACGCGATCGTCAGGCTGGCGCAGAGCGGCTACTCCTGGTATGTCACGCTTCGCGGGCCGGGGCGGCAGTGGTCGGTGGCCAGGCAGTACCTGCTGATCCAACTGCTGCGGGTCTCGCCGCGGCGATTTTTCTGGGAACTGCTCGACGTGGCCATCCTCTCGGCGATCATGGTCACGCTGATCGTGCTGCACGGCCCCGGGCGGGGGTAGGCTAGTTCGCCTTTGTCAGCGACTTCACCAATGCGGTCACGAACTTCTCCGCAGCCGCCGGCGTCAGCCCGGCCGGCTCATAGTTCGGATTCCCCGCCAGCGCCGCCGTCAGGTCGTAGGGCAGGGCGAGCACGCCCCAACGCCCGCCGGTCTGCCACCCGAGCAGATTGATCGGGCGGATCGACCGCGGCAGATTGTTCATGTGCCGCAGGCTGACCTCGAACTTTGCGTTGTTCGTGCCGGCCGCGAGGAAGTCGGGCGTGGCCGCGACCAGCGGCCCGAACAGGTCCGCCGACAGCTTGTCGAAGCTCTCGGCGAACTGCTTGTTCCCGCCGGCGGCGTCCGCCAGCAGCAGGCCGCCGTCGGTGACGTACTTCTTCAGGTTCTGCTTCTGGGCGTCGGTCAGCGCGATCGCCCCGACGCCGGTCACGTGGACCAGCGGGGCCGCCTTCGCGTCCACCGCCTCGGCGAAGTCGCATTCCTTCGTCTCGATCCCCGCCACGTTCGCGTTGCGAAGCAGCACGTCCATGCGCTTCCAGCCGGCAGGCTCGGGGTCCCACTGGGCTTTCCGGCCCCACGCCAGCCGCCCGACCGTCAGCGACCGCGGGGCCTTGTGGCCGAGATCCTTCTCGGCGTAGCTGTCGCCGCGGTAGTGCAGGCCCGCGCCGCGGTCGGCGGCGTATTCCATCAGGTTGCCGCCGAGCTCGAACGACCGCCGGCTGTTGGCCAGCTCGTTGCGCTGCCACGCGCACGTGAGGTCTCGCGTGCTCAGCAGCATGAGGGTCCGCACGCCGTTGGACAGCCCCTCGAGCGCCGGCGGCGTGCCGCCGCCACCGGTCTTCTCCTGAAGCCGGAAATGGATCGAGTTGATCGGGTGGTCCGCCGACAGCGCCGCCAGATCCTGCTCGGGGAACAGGTCCTTGGCCAGTTCCCGGAACGACTTGGCGAACGCGACGCTGCCGTCGGACGCCTCGCCGAACAGCAGCCCGCCACCGAGCACGTAGTCCTTCAGCTTGGCCTTCTGCTCGGCGGTGAACGCCAAGGCCGCCTTGCCGGATATGAGCAGGATTGGCGCGTCGAGCAGTTCGTCCACCGGCCTTTCGATCGGGGCGATCTGCCAACTGTAAAGCGTCTCATACTTCTTGCCCATCCAGGTCGTCAGCCGGGCCAGGTCGCGAGGCCGGTGGTTCCACTGGTTCAGGTTGCCGTAGGCCAGCTTGTTGATCACCACCGGCGCCCGGCCGTAGGACAGGAACAGCAGCATCCAGGAGGTGGTGATGTTGGACGTGGCGGATTCGTAACACGCGGGCCAACTACCGTCGGGCTGCTGCGTGAAGAGCACGTAGCGGGCGCAGAGTTCCCACCAGTTCTTCTCGCCGAAATACTTGTGCCCGCCGGCGACGGCCACGCGTTCCACGCCGTAGAGCGTGTATGGGATAAACCACCCGATGTCCTGCCTGCCGGCGTTGCCGGCCGGGTTGAAGTGCTTCGCCAGCCAGTCCTCGCCGTGCTTGATGCCTTCGAGCATTTCCTTTGGCGGAGAGGCGTCGCAACTGCCGGTGTACTGCCGGTCCCAGATGATGTACAGGGTGGCCAGCGCCCCAAGCGTCATCGACTGATACCCGGGCGATTCCTTGGGTGCGTTGTGCGGGTAGCTCCACCCGCCGTCCTTCACCTGGAGGCGGAGATACGCCTGCTGGAGCAGCAGCCAGTATTTCTGCGGGACCTCAACGCCTGTGTCCGTGATCAGCCACATGCCCAGCGCCGCATACTGCGTGTTCGACAGGTCGCGATAACTTCCCGGCGGAGTGGTTCGTTCGGCCTGGTTCAGCGGCGGGCTGTAGCCATAAACGCCGTCGATGAACATCGCGTCGAGCAGCCACTGCTTCTCGTACTCGATCTCCGTCCGATACTTGCCCGGAATGTTGAGGCTGGCCAGCAGCGCTCCGCGCAGGGCGTTGCCGTAGGTCTGCGTCGGCTTGAGCTCCAGCAGGAAGTTCACCGCCTGCTGCACGCGCGGGTCGTCGACCTTCGCGCCGGACTTTAGCAACGCCAGCAGCACCAGCGACGTGTGTGCGCCGTAGGTGCCCGGCATCGAGTTGGGGGCTCGAAGCACCTCGGGCCTGTTCTCCTTCATCGCTTTGTGATACGCCGCCGCCGGGTGCATCTCCCAGAACTGGTCCGGCTTGGTCGACGCCCACAGGTATTTCACTCCCCGGGCGACCGCCCGATCGACCAGTTGCGGCGTGAGGGGCTGTTCCTGCCAGGTCTTCGGCGGCGCCTGGCCGAACAAGTTGGCCGACGCGAATGCCGTCGCCCACATGGCTGCCAGCAACGGCAACGTCCTGTGGCGGTGGTTCATCATTTCTCCATCTGCTGGTAACTTGAAGGGACCTATGAGCAGAATATCACTCGCGGGCCGGCCAGTCCATGATTTCTATGGCTTGGCTGGGGCCGGAGCTTGGAGTATGATCTTGCCTTCGCGCGGGCGGCGTGACGTCCGTACGCGAGGCCTCGCGTTCGAGGCAAGGCATCGGGCGGGAACAGGAAGACGTGAATGGCTGAGCATCTCAATACGCTGCTGCTGGGCGATCCGCCCGTCAAGGTGTCCGGCTACTCGGTCGCGGGCGAAGAGACTGTGGTCGGCTTGCCGGAGATGGACGTGATGTTCGACGTCGGCAAGGCGCCGCGGGCGCTGCTGAACCTGAACCACGTCTGTCTGACGCACGGGCACATGGACCATGCGGCCGGCGTGACCTACTACTTCTGGCAGCGCGACTTCCAGGGCAACCCGGGCGGCAACCTGCTGCTGCCGGCGGTGCTGGCGGACCCGATGGAGCGGATGCTCCGCGACTGGGCGCCGATCGAAGGGCACCAGGCGCCGTTCAACATCATCCCGATGCGGGTTGGAGACCAGCACGAGCTTCGCCGCGACCTGATCGTCGAGGCGTTCGATGTCGCCCACGGGCGAAACGTCCCGGCCCTCGGATACGTCGTCTTCGAGCGGCGGCGGAAGCTTCGCCCGGAACTCGCCGGGCTTACCGGGCCCGAGATCGTCGCACTCAAGAACAAGGGCGAAGAGGTCGGGGTCGTCAGCGAGGTGCCGCTGGTCGCTTATCTGGGCGACACCGAGGTGTTCGACTTGTCGCGGCACCGGCTGCTCCCCACAGCCCGCGTGCTGGTGGCGGAGTGCACATTCTTCGACGCGGACCACCGCAGCCGGGCCAAGGCCGGATTCCACACGCACATGGACGATGTGCCCAGGCTGCTGGCCATGACGCGGGCGGAAGCGGTCGTGCTGACGCACGTGACCCGCCGGACCGGCCTGCGGTCGGCTCGCGCGGCGTTGAGCCGGCTTCTGCCGGCGGAACAGGCCGCCCGCGTTCACTTCCTGATGGATCGCCCCAGCCGCCACCGCGAGGAGCCCGCGGAAGAGCAGTGACCGAAGGCGCCGGGTGCCATGCCTGCGACGGCCGTTCTGTCGCAGGCATGTTTGTCCGCGGTGAGCATGGCTGGCCCGCCGTCCAAAACAGCCGGACGGCGTTCCAGCCATGGCACCCAATTCATTGATTGGCGTGTGACAGAGCAGTAGTAAGCTGTCCGCCCGACGCGAGAGTGGAAACCCACACGGCGAGCCGAATGCAGACCGAGACTGAACAAATCGCTCGCGGGGATGTCGCGGACAAGGGGCGGCGCGTCCGCGAGATGTTCGACCGCATCGCCCGCCGCTACACCCTCGTCAATACGCTGATCAGTTTCGGGCGCGACGCACACTGGCGACGGCGGGCCGTCCGGGCCGCGGCCGTTCAGCCGGGCGATTGCCTGCTCGACTGCTGTTGCGGCCCTGGCGAGTTGGCGGATGCCTTCGCCGCAGGCGACCCCGCGCCGGCGCAGATCACCGCAAGCGACTTCTCGCCGCGGATGCTGGCGGCCGCCGAGCGCCGCCAGGCTGGCCGTGCGAAGCCGCTACGACTGGTGCAGGCCGACGCGATGAAACTGTCGTTCGAGGCGTCGAGTTTCGACATCGTCAGTTGCGCGTTCGGCCTGCGGAACCTCGCGGACCCGAAGGAGGGACTGGCGGAATTCTTCCGCGTGCTCCGCCCGGGCGGGCGGGTGGCGATCCTGGAGTTTTCACTGCCGGCTGGGCGGCTGATGCGGGCGTGCTACTTGCTGTATTTTCGCCGGGTGCTTCCGGTGATCGGCGGGCTGATCAGCGGCGACCTGGGGGCGTATCGCTATCTGCCCAAGTCAGTCGAGAGCTTCTTTTCTCCGGTGCAGATTGCCGATATGGTAGAAGCTGTCGGGTTCCGCGACGTGCGACAGGAATCGCTGTCGGCGGGCATCGCCACGATCACCACCGCCCGTCGGGTGGGGTGACGAACCACTTTGCAGAACGTATGACGCAATCGCCCCTGGACAACACGACGCCCGCAACCCCGGAGGCGGAGGTCCGCCCGCAGCGGCCTCGGCCGGCGCTGCCGCAGCCGACATCCGCCGAGCCGCCCGGGGCGTTCGACGCCAACCCGCGCGGCGTCGCCTTGGCCATGCTCCTTCTCGTGTTCGTGCTCTTCGCCTTCGCATGCACGATGTTCAGCCGGCTGACCACCGGCGAGTACCTGCTGCTGTCGCGGTCGGTGTCCGCGTACCGCGTGCCGCTCGGCGAGTTCATGCTCGCGCCGCACATAGACATCTACCAGGTGCCGCAGCAGGCGGTCGTCATGGCGATGCTGCTGGCTGTCTTCGTCACCGTGCCCGTCCTGGTCGCGCAGTTCTTCGGGCGGATATGGTCGCTGCTGTTCGTAGCGACGGCGGCGTTCCTGGCGCACGTGCCGTTGCTGGCGGTGACGCTCATCCTGTCCGCCTGGACGGTGCGGACGCAGTGGTTCGGCGTGGCCAACCGGTTCCTGCGGGCGCAGATCGCGCTGGCCTTCCCGGTCGCGGCCCTGTGGGTCTCGACCGCCTGGACCGACGCCGTGCCGAAGGGGCCGATGGAGCAGCTCTACCTGCACTTCCCGTGGGTTGCGGGCATCGTGCTGTCGATCCTGACGCTGCTTGTGTTCTGGGTGGCCGCCCGCCTGCTGAAGTACCGGGCGCTGGTCGCGCCGGTCCTGCTGGCCGGCCTGCTCATCATTGCGATGATCGTCTTCCGCACCGGGGTCGGCATCGACGAACTGGAATTCAGGCTGCTCGATGCGAAGTTCGGGTTCGCGGATGCCGGCGAATCGGGCGACGACGAGAAAGCGTCACCCGAAGAGGTTCGGCCCCTGGTGTCGCAAGCCTGCAACCAATTCATCCGCCGTTTCCCTCGCAGCCGATACGTCCCGCACGTGCTCTACCTGCTGGCCCACAGTCAGGACCTGCGGAGCATCCGCGGCGGCGACACGCTTATCCGCTACGCCGACGTCCCGAACGAGACCAGCCGGGACGCATGGGCCCGGCTGCTGAAGAACCATCCCGACCATGAGCTTTCGATCGTGGCCCGCGTCCGCCTGGCGCAGCTCGATCTGGCGGCTGGGCGGATCGATTCCGGGCGGTCGCTGCTGCGCGAGGCCTGGCGGCAGTTGAAGGCTCGCGCGCCCGCGCCGCCGCCGCAGAAGAGCCTGCTCCGCCTCCTGCCGCGCGAGCCGGAGATGCAGCCGCAGGTCGACCTGCAGACGCAGCGCCTGCTCGATTGGCTGATCCTCGTCGAGAAGAATCGGGGCCTGGGCGGCGCGGGCGACACGCCGCTGGCCAAACTGTTCGCGATCGACCCGCACCAGCCGGACTACGCGGCCAGGCTGCACGAGTTGCGGACGGCCTACCCCAACGCCCCCGTGGCGGACAACCTGGAGATGCTTGAGTTGATGCAGTCTCGCGCCCCGGTTGCGCTGTTGCGGAAGTTCGTCGCGTCCAAGCCAGCCGGCAACGACGCCCGCTACCAGGCACAGGACGAACTGGCCGGCCTGCTGGTGAAAGGAAACTCCGCCGAAGCCAAAGAGGAGGCCCGGCGGCTGTGGGTCGAGTTGTTCGAGTGCGGCGACGAGTTGCTCGTCGAGCAGGCGAGGCAGGGGCTGACGTCGATGGGGGCGCTCGACATGGCAGCGACGACGCAGCGGCAGTGAATGGTGCGGCGGTGAAGGGAAACGAATGACCGGTCAGATCGTCATGGGCATCACGGGGGCGTCGGGCGCGGCGTACGCCCGCAGGCTGATCGAACTGCTCGTTCGGGCCGGGCGGGGGGTCCACCTGGTCATCTCGCCGGCGGGCCGGCAGTTGCTGGCGGACGAACTCGGCCTGACGGAGGTGACGCCGCGGAGCCTGCTCGGCGGCGGCGACGCGGGCCGCGTGAAACTCTACCCGCATGACGATCTGGCTGCGGTGATCTCGTCCGGCTCGTTCCGCACCGACGGCATGGCCGTCTGCCCGTGCTCGAGCAACACGCTGGCTGCCATCGCGTCGGGCCTGGCGGACAATCTGATCACGCGGGCGGCCCACGTCACGCTGAAGGAGCGTCGCCCGCTGGTGCTGGTGACGCGGGAGACGCCGCTGTCGCCGATCGAGATCGAGAACATGGCCGGCCTGTCGCGGGCTGGGGCGATCCTGTGCCCGGCCTCGCCGGGTTTCTACCATCACCCGCGGACGATCGAGGACCTGGTCGACTTCGTTGTCGCCAAGGTGCTCGACCTGCTCGGCGTCGAACACGACCTCAAGACTCGGTACACGCCGTGAATTCCCCCGATACGCTGCTTGCCCGGATTCGCGTCCTGCTGGACAACATCAAGTTTGCCCATACCGTCTTTGCGCTCCCGTTCGCCCTGATGGCCATGTTCCTCGCGATGCCACCGGCGTCGGCGACGCTGGCCGGCCGGCTGCCGCACTGGGGCATCTTCGCGCTCGTGCTGGTCTGCATGGTGGCGGCTCGATCCGCAGCCATGACCGCCAACCGCATCCACGACGTCCGGTTCGACGCACGCAATCCGCGTACTGCCGCCAGGCCGATGGTCACGGGCCGGCTGTCCGGCCGGGAGGCCTGGGCGTTCGTCGTCGCGGCGGGGCTGCTGTTCCTGGCCGGCTGCGCCGGGTTCTGGATCGCGTTTCGCAACCCCTGGCCGATGCTGCTGGCTGGGCCCGCGCTGGCGGTGCTGTGCTGCTATCCGTTCGCCAAGCGGTTCACGAGCCTGTCGCACTTCTGGCTTGGGCTGGCGCTGGGCCTGGGCCCGATCGGCGCCTGGCTGGCGACGAATCCCGCGACGATTGGCCCCGAGGCGATTGTTCTGTGCGGCGCGGTCCTGTTCTGGACGGCTGGGTTCGATATCATCTATGCCTGCCAGGATGTGGCCGTCGATCGCCGCGAGGGCTTGTTCGCCATTCCCGCCCGGCTGGGCGTGGCGGCTGCGCTGTGGATAAGCCGATCCTGTCACGTGGTCGCCGCGGCGTTGCTGATCGCGTTAGGGTTGCTGGATCCGCGGCTCGGGTGGCTGTACGGCATTGGCGTCGCGATTGCCGTTGCGTTGCTGATCGTCGAGCAATCGCTCGTCAAGCCGACCGATCTGTCAAAGGTGAACGTGGCGTTCTTCACGCTCAACGGCGTGGTGAGCATCACGCTGGCGTGCTTCGCGATCGCGGACGTGCTGGGGGGTTAACCGGCGTCCGACGCGCCATTCGGCTCGTCGCCGTCCTCGTCTTCTTCCTCAACCACCTCGGCGGCCAGGTCATCGACGGATCGCGTGTCCTTGCCGAACAGGCGGCGATAGGCGCCGACGCTCGGGCCGGCCAGCAGGTAGCCGACGCTGATCAACGCGACGAGCTTCTGCTTGAGCACCAGCAGCAGGGCGACCGCGAGCATCGCGGCGACCAGGTTGCGGAACGGATGGCGTCCGCGGATGAAATGGTTGGTCGCGTGCGGATAGGGCACGTTGGAAACCATCAGCAGCCCGCAAACAAGCGTCGCGGGCGGCAGCGTCCAGAACAGCGTCTCGACCATCCACGACGACGAGTCGGCGCGGTGGAACTCTTCCATCAGGATAACCAGCGAAGCGATCGCCGCCGCGGCCCCGGGGCTGGGCAGCCCCTTGAACCACATGTGGGCCGATTCGTCAGCCGTCGTCTCGACGTTGAACCGCGCCAGCCGGAGGGCCGCACAGGACGCGAAGATCGCGCCGATGACCCAGATCGTCCGCCCGACGAATATCCGCCCGCCTTCGTCTATCCACTGGTCCTGGAACAGTCCGCCGCGGATCCGCATCGCCAGCACCATCAACACGAGCATCGCGGGCGCCAGGCCGAAACTGATCACGTCCGCCAGGCTGTCGAGCTGCGCGCCGAGATCGCTGGTCGACCGCGTCAGTCTGGCCAGCCGGCCATCAAGGCCGTCGAAGACCATGGCGAGGAAGACCAGCCAGCCGGCAATGGTGAAGTAGGTGATGCGGTAGGTGTCCAGCGCGTATTCGGAGGGCGTTGCCCATCGGGGCATGCAGCCCTTGGCGGCGTACCAGATGGCCGCCATGCCGCAGATCAGGTTGCCCAGCGTGGCCAGCGTCGGCAGGACGCGCCCCGTCGCCTGGCGCAGGCTTCGCCGGGGGCGGCCAGTCGCCTGGTGAGAATTGCGTGGAGGAGCGTCGGTAACCATCACGGGTGTTCCTTATTTGGCTTCCAGCGTTCAGCGTTCAGCGGACAGCATCAGCACTACGCACTCGTTGGCTGACCGCTGACCGCTGACGGCTGATTGCTCTTTTCCGCCAGCACCTCGTTGAACTGTGCCAGCACGTCTCGCCCGCCGCGAACCTTCTGGCCGACTTTCACCGCGATCAGCAGGCCGGTCTTCCGCGGCAGGATCAGTTCCGTTCTGCTGCCGAACTTGATCATGCCGTAAATCTGCCCGCGGGCCAGCTTGTCGCCCAGTTTCGCCTCGGACACGATCCGCCGGGCGATCAGGCCGGCCACCTGCCGGACCAGCAGCTTGCCGATGCACGTGTCGCGCAGGCCGATGGCGTGGGCCTCGTTGACCTGCCCGGCGTCGGGGCGCATGGCGTTGACCTTCCGCCCCGGCTGATATCGAACATAATCGACCACGCCTTGGGCCGGCGCCCGGTTGACGTGGACGCTGAACACGTTCAGGAAGATGCCGATGCGAACCGCGGGCGCGTCGAGGTATTCGCACGTGTCCAGGTCGGTGATGTCGGTCACCTTGCCGTCGGCCGGCGCCACGAACAGCCCGGGGCCCGCGGGGATTCGCCGGTTCGGGCTGCGGAAGAACCACAGCAGGTAGACCCAAAGCACCAGCCAGGCCCAACTGAGCCAGTGAGCCCCGAGCAGGCAACTAAGGGCCGACAGCCCGATCCAGGCGGCGGTGCCGATGATGATCTCGCGATATCCGTATTTGGCTAATCCCATGGGCGATGATTATACGGTCCGTGGCGGTGTGGGGAAACGGGGAAGTGGCGAAGCCGCAATTGGGAACGCGCAAGCGGACGGCGATGCTCGCCTGTTGCATCTGGCATCGCGCGGGGCAGTGTGCTAGTATTCTCCCCCTGATGAATCGGAAGCTGCTTTTCCGATAAACTACCATTACGGTTACCTCAACAGGAGAGGCGCACAGCATGAGCATCATCGAATCCATCGTCAGTCGCGAGATTCTTGACAGCCGCGGAAACCCCACCGTCGAGGTCGACGTCGCCCTGAGCGATGGGGCGTTCGGGCGGGCGGCGGTGCCCAGCGGCGCGTCCACCGGCGCCCACGAGGCCGTCGAGCTTCGCGACACCGCCAAGAAGCGCTACCTCGGCAAGGGCGTGGCCAAGGCGGTCGAAAACGTCAACAAGGTTCTGGCGACCGAGCTGATGGGCCAGGACGCCCGCGACCAGGAAACCATCGACGCGCTGATGATCGAGCTGGACGGCACGCCGAACAAGGCCAAGTTCGGGGCCAACGCGATCCTGGGCGTGTCGCTGGCTGTGGCCAAGGCGGCCGCGGCGAGCTGCAACCTGCCGCTGTATCGCTACATCGGCGGGACGCACGCGACGGTGCTGCCCGTGCCGATGATGAACATCCTCAACGGCGGCAAGCACGCCGACAACAACGTCGACATCCAGGAATTCATGGTCATGCCGTTCGGCGCCCCGAACTTCGCCGAGGCCCTGCGGATGGGCGCGGAGGTGTTCCACGCCCTCAAGAAGGTGCTCTCCGGCAAGGGGCTGAACACCTCCGTCGGCGACGAGGGCGGCTTCGCGCCCAACCTCCGCAGCAACGCCGAGGCCCTGGACGTCATCATGGAGGCCATCGAGAAGGCCGGCTACGTCCCCGGCAAGGACGTATTCCTGGCCCTCGACCCCGCCAGCACCGAGTTCTACGACGCCAGGAAGAAAGTCTACACCCTCGATGCCGAGAAGAAGCCGGTCAAGAGCAGCGAGGACATGGTCGCGTTCTACGCCGGCCTGTGCGACACGTATCCGATCCGCTCGATCGAGGACGGCCTGGCCGAGGACGACTGGGCCGGCTGGAAGCTGCTGACCGAGACGATCGGCGAGAAGGTCCAGCTCGTGGGCGACGACCTGTTCGTCACGAACGTCAAGCGCCTGGCTCGCGGGCTGGAGGAGGGCAGCGCCAACTCAGTCCTGATCAAGCTGAACCAGATCGGCACGCTCAGCGAGACGCTGGCCACGGTGAACATGGCCATGCGGAACGGCTGGACCGCGGTCGTGTCGCACCGCAGCGGCGAGACGGAGGACGCGACGATCGCCGACGTGGCGGTGGCGACCAACGCCGGCCAGATCAAGACCGGCTCGCTCTGCCGGACCGACCGGATCTGCAAGTACAACCAGTTGCTCCGGATCGAGGAACAGCTCGGCGACGCCGCCCGGTTCGGCGCGAGCTACTGGACGCGGTAAGAAGGAAGTGGTCAGTGGGCAGCGGTCAGAGGGCAGTGGTCCGCAACGGAAGCGGCGCCTTCTCTTGCTGACCACCGTTCACTGACCACTGACCACTAGTCTTCAGGTGCCCCGATGGTCGCCCGGGTAGTCAACGCATTCTGTTTCTGGCTGCTGACGGCGCTCGGCTGCGTCCTGTTCTTCATCGCGGTCATCAAGCCGCCGGG
>JAQTVL010000561.1 GCA_028706835.1 Phycisphaerae bacterium
GCGGAATGCGTGTTGGCTGCTCGGACATGATGATCCTCCGTGATCCACAGGCCGGACTCCGCCGGCCGAACTTCCCCCACCACTATCTATCGGCCAGCCCCTCCCTGCAACTACGGTTATGCACCCATCGCCAACTGTAGCCTTGTCGCCAGTCGAGAAGTGTCGGTATACTTAAATGTTTGCCCGGCCCGAGACGCGCGTCCCCTGCCGGGCAAAGACCGCGCCCCTGCCAAGGCGACGGGTTTTTCCTTCGGGTGCCAGCGAGGGTCCAGTATGCCGTCAGATCGGACGGCGATTGAACGAACGGATTCGCCCGGCGGCGGGCAATTGCCAAGCCTGTTCCGCGTGACGGCGGAGCGGGTCGAGGCTGCGCTGGCTGCCGATCTGGACGGCTGGCTGCCGCGCGTGCCGGCGAGCTTGGGCGAGGCGATTCGGTATGCGTTGATGGGGCCGGGCAAGCGTATCCGCCCGGTGCTGCTGCTGTGGTCGGCGGAGGTTGCGGGGCGGAACCGAGCCGGGGCCGGGGACGGCCCGGCTCGCGATGCGGGTGCGATGCCGGCGGCGGTTGCGATCGAGATGCTGCACACGTATTCGCTGGTCCACGACGATCTGCCGGCGATGGACGATGATGCTCTTCGCCGCGGCCGGCCGACCTGCCACGTGGTTTACGGCGAGGGGGTGGCGGTGCTGGTCGGCGATGCGCTGTTGACGCGGGCGTTCGAGGTGTTGGCGGGCAGCGGCCTGCCGGCGGACCGAATCGCCCGGCTGGTCGCGGCGCTGGGCGAGGCCGGCGGGGCGGCGGGCATGATCGGCGGGCAGGCGGAAGACCTGGCGCACGAACAATGCGGCGGCGACTTGCGTACGGTGGAGTACATCCACGAGCACAAGACGGCGGCACTGCTGTCGGCTGCGTGCCGGATGGGCGCGATCGTCGGCGGGGCGGGCGAGAAGGTTGAGCGGTTGCTGGCTGAGTTCGGGCGGGCGATCGGCATCGCGTTCCAGATCGCCGACGACCTGCTCGATGAGGTCGGGCAGACGGCTGAACTTGGCAAGCAGGCCGGTAAGGACCGCGCTGCCGGCAAATTGACGTACCCGCGGGTGGCCGGTGTGGAGGCGAGCCGCAGGGCGGCGGCTGAGTGGCTTGGCCGGGCCAATGCCGTGCTGGACGAGCTGGCCCTCGACGCGGCGAAGTCGCCTGAGCGGGCGTTGCTGCTGAACGACTTGCGCGCGACGGCGCGGTATGTCATCGAACGGAGTCGGTGAACATTTGTTCGGCCCCCGTGTGTTCACGGGGGCTAGACTGGTGAGGACGGACGTGACGGATTCGCAATCCATTCTGGATCAGATCAACTCGCCGGACGATCTGCGCAAGGTCCCGATCGCGAGGCTCGACAAGCTGGCGGCCGAGATTCGCAAGCGGATCGACGATGTGGTCAGCCGGACCGGCGGCCACCTGGCCAGCAACCTGGGCGTGGTCGAACTGACCATCGCGCTGCACTACTGTTTCGACTTTCGCAAGGATCGGCTGCTGTGGGACGTCGGCCACCAGTCGTACGTCCACAAACTGCTGACCGGGCGGCGGGAGCGGTTCGACGATCTCCGGCAGGCGGGCGGGCTGAGCGGCTTCCCCGCGCCGTCGGAGAGCGAGTACGACCTGTTCGCGGTCGGCCACGCGGGCACGGCGATTTCGACCGCGATGGGCATGGCCACGGCGGACCAGAAGCTCGGTCGGGACAACGCGGTGGTAGCGTTCGTCGGCGACGCGAGCATCGTGAACGGGTTGGCGTTCGAGGGGCTGAATAATGCCGGGCTGCTCAAGCGGCAGTTCCTGGTGGTGCTCAACGACAACTCGATGGCGATCGACGTGACGCAGGGCGCGCTGGCGAAGTATCTGGCGAAGGTCCGCACGAACCACACGCTGGAGACGGTGCGGAAGCGCGGCGAGGCGATCATCGAGCACATCCCGCTGGTCGGCAAGAGCATGCACGAGATGATCCGCCACCTGAAGCAGGCGGTGAAGTCGGCGCTCTGGCCGGACCTGATTTACGAGCAGATGGGCTTTACGTACCTTGGCCCGGTGGACGGGCACGACCTTAAGACGCTGATCGGCATCTTTAGGAGCCTGCGCGGCGTGAACCACCCGGTCGTGCTGCACACCTACACGGAAAAAGGCCGGGGCCACGCCCAGGCCAGCCAGGACCCGTGCGCGTTCCACAGCCCCGCGCCGTTTGTGATCGAGAGCGGCAAGGCGGTGTCGATCAACGGCGAGTCGCGGACCTGGACGCGGGCGTTTTCGGACAAGCTGATCGAACTGGCCAACGCGGACGATCGCATTGTCGCCCTGACGGCGGCCATGCCGGACGGCACGGGGCTGGACCGGTTCAAGGACGCGTATCCGGACCGCTACTTCGACGTGGGCATTGCCGAGAGCCACGCGGTGGCGATGGCTGCGGGGCTGGCCCGGGCGGGGCTCAAGCCGGTGGTTGCGATTTACTCGACGTTCCTCCAGCGCGGCTTCGACCAGGTGTTTCAGGAGGCGGCGTTACAGAACCTGCCGATCGTGTTCTGCATGGACCGCGCGGGCCTGTGCGGTTCCGACGGGCCGGTGCATCATGGGTTTGCCGATGTGGCGCTGATGCGGGCGCTGCCGGGGATGACGGTGATGGCGCCGGCTGACGAGGGCGAACTGCGGGCGGCGATGGACCTGGCGGTTACGCTGCCCGGGCCGTCGGCGATCCGCTACCCGCGGGCCGGCGTTGGTTCGCCGGCTGGGAGCGCCGAGCCGTTCGTGCTTGGCCGATCGCGCGTCCTGCGAGCCGGCGTGGACGCAACGATCATCGGCTACGGGGTGTGCGCGGCTGACGCGCTGGTTGCGGCCGAGCAGTTGGCTGCCCAGGACGGCGTGCAGTGCGAGGTGATCTCGGCGCGGTTCGCCAAGCCGATTGACGCGGCGATGGTCGAGCGCGTCTTGTCGCGAGGCCGGCCGGTGATTGTGGTCGAGGACCATCTGCTGGCAGGCGGGTTCGGGGCGGCGCTGCTGGAGTGCGCGGCGGACGGGGGCCTGGACACGCGAAGCGTGGTCCGCCTCGGCCTGCCGGACCGCTGGGTCGACGCGGCGCCGCGGCGGCAGCAGTTGGCAGAGGTCGGCATCGACGCCGCGGGCATCGCCCGCGCGGTGCGCGAGCAGGTGGCGGCGGCCGGCCGAGTCAGCACGATCCGGCACGCGGGATGATTGGAAAACAGCTATGCCAGCTAACCGAAAACGCGTTCTGGTCCTGGCCCACCCCGGCAAGCAGCAGGTGGGCGAGGCGGTCGAGTCGATGCTGCCGTGGCTGCGGGACCGCGTGGAGGTTGTCGGCGACGGCTGGCTGTCGCA
>JAQTVL010000562.1 GCA_028706835.1 Phycisphaerae bacterium
GTAGACGAAGACGTCAGCCTGCATGCCGATCGCGATCACGGCGGCGTTGAAGCCGACGACGCCGCCGCCGATCACCATCACGTTCGCCGCGGCGACGCCGGGCACGCCGCCGAGCAGGATGCCGCGACCGCCGTTGTGCTTCTCGAGACAGACGGCGCCGACCTGCACCGACATGCGGCCCGCGACCTCGCTCATCGGCGTCAGCAGCGGCAGCGAGCCCTTTTCGTCGTAGATCGTCTCGTAGGCCACGGCGACCGCGCCGCTGGCCAGGAACTGCCTGGACATCTCCGCCGCGGCCGCGAAGTGGAAATACGTGAACCACACCTGGTTCGGCCGAATGAGCGTGAGTTCCTTCGGCTGGGGCTCCTTGACCTTGATGATCATCTCGGCCCGCTGGAAGACCTCCTCGGCCGTGGCGACGATCTCGGCGCCGCAGCGGCGATACTCGTCATCGGAAATCCCGCTGCCGACGCCGGCGCCCTGCTGCACCAGCACCTTGTGGCCGTCGCCGACCAATAGCTCCGCGCCGACCGGCAGCAGGGCAACGCGGTATTCGTCAGATTTCACTTCCGCCGGGACGCCGATAATCATGTAGTAGCTCCTTGGGGCCAGTGGTCAAATAGGATGGCACTGTAGCGAGAATGGCCGTCACGTGCAAGTTTTCGGTGCGTGCTTTACCCGCCGCGGGAGTGGCGTTAGCATTGACGCGGCAACTTCCCGGTTGACGAGGACACCATGGGCACGATGGAACGATTTCGGCTTACCGATCGGCGGGCGGTGGTGACGGGCGCGTCCCGCGGCATCGGGCGGGCGATCGCCGTTGCGCTGGCGGAGGCGGGGGCCGAGGTCGCCCTGGTCGGGCGCGACCTGCGGTCGCTGGCGACGGTGGCCGGCGAGGCCGCTGACATCGGCGGGCGGGCGGTTGCCTTCACCGCGGACCTGTCCAACCCGGCCGCGGTCGAGGGCATCGTCCCGGCGGCTGAAGCCAAACTGGGGCCGATCGACCTGCTGGTCCACGCCGCCGGCGTGACCGCCCGCGTGCCGAGCACGGCGGCTACGCTCGCGGACTTTCAGCGGATCATGCAGGTCAACGCCGCCGCCGGCATGCAACTGGCCCAGGCGATCGCCCGCGGGCTCATCCAGCGGAAGGCGCCCGGCTCGATGGTGTTCATTTGCTCGCTGATGAGCGACCGCGCCCGGCCGACCGTGCTGCACTACACGATGAGCAAGACGGCGCTGGTGGGCCTGGTGCGTACGCTGGCGGTGGAATGGGCGGGCGCGTCGATCCGGGTGAACGGCATCTCGCCGGGCTATATCGAAACCGAACTCACGCGACCGCTGCACGACGATCCGGGGTTTAACCAATGGGTTACGGGCCGGACGCCCATCGGCCGATGGGGCCAGCCGAGCGATATCGCCCCGGCGGCGGTGTATCTGGCGTCGGAAGCCGCGAACTTTGTGACCGGCCAGGTGTTGTATGTGGATGGCGGATGGACGGCGGCGTTGTGAAAGGATGGAAATGCGAAATGCAAAATGGTAGTGCAAAATGGCAAATGGTTGAGCAGCGATTCTCCGTTTACCATTCCGCATTACCCATTTTGCACTTTGCACTTTGCACTTTGCATTTCCTCCGAGGTGTGAAGCCATGACGAAGAGTCTGTTGATCGCCTTGTGTGTCGCGGTGCTGACGGTCCCGTCCGCGGTGGCGAAGTACACCGTCTCCATGGCTGGCGGCGGCGACACCGGTGATTTCAAGACCGTGGCCGGCGGGCTGCTGAAACTGGCGGCGGCCGGCGACGAGCTGACCGTTCGCCGGGGGCTCTACATCGGCTCGCTTCAGATGACCGGAATCAAGGGCGCCCCCAGCGCCCCGATCGCCATCCACGGCCAGCGCGAGCCTATCCCCGCGGACGAGGCGAACAACCCCGACGCCGTGCTGAAGTACTCGCCGGTCATCAAGGCCGACAAGGACTATGCCCTCTACCTGAAGGATTGCAGCTACATCACGATCGACAACCTGGTCTTCACCGGCGGGGACAAGAACGGCGTCTTCCTCGAGAATTGCGACCACATCACGTTTCGCAACTGCGAGTTCCTCGACAACGTCCGCACGCAGTTCCTGGCCAAGCTCGGCGATTACATCACGCTCGACGGCTGCGAACTCGCCGGCAGCGTGATCGAGCATGGCTGCCGGTTCGAGGCCAGTGACCATCCGATCGTCCGCAACTGCCTGATCCGCAACAACTCGGTCTGCGGAATCTACATGGACGGCGACCTGACCGCCGGCGGCGACGGGCTGATCGACTCCGCCGTCATCGAGAACAACGTGCTCTACTCGAACGGCCAACTGAAGCTGAAGCCGGGCGTGCATTTGCCGGTCGACGAGAAGACGGGCAAGGAAATCCGGCCGACGGCGATGCGGTACGGGGCGGCGGCCATCACGCTCGACGGCACCGAGCGGGCCATGATCCGCAACAACCTGATCTACCGTAACGGCTTCGGCGGGATCGTGCTTTACCGCGACGACTCGAAGCGCACCGGCTTGAACAATCGGGTGCTCCACAACACGATCTACCTGGCTGAGTGCGGCAGCGCCTACGGCGTGTACGTGGCTCTGAACGTCAACGAGGCGCACCTCTTCAACAACATCCTCGTGACCGCCGAGGGCCCCGTCATCTGGCTCGGCGACAATGCCACCAAGGGGCTGCGCAGCGACGGCAACGTGATCTTCCGGCTGGACAACAAGGAGCCCGTCAAACGCGACAAGGAGGACATCTCGCTGGCGCAGTGGCAGAGCCTGTTCCGAATCGACGGCAAGTCGATCGGCGGGTTCAAGCCGCCGTTCACCGACCCGGACAACACGGACCTCGCCAAGTGCGACTTCAATCTCAAGAAGGAATCGTCGATGGCCGGCAAGTGCCAGTTCAACTGGGAGGCCCAGACGGACTGCCTCGGCCAGTATCGCCCGAAGGACAAGGTGACGCCCGGCTGCTACGAACTGACTCCCGCCCAGGCGGGGACGGCTGTGCCCGAGAACCCGCACCACCGCCACCGCCCGGACCCGTCGACCAACCCCGGCCCGACGCCGACGCCGAAGCCGACCAGCAAGGACCCGATCGTCCTGCCGCCGCTGTGAGGAATAGCTTTCAGCGATCAGCGGTCAGCGGTCAGCTTTCAGCAAGAATGGCTCCTGCCGTAGCTGACCGCTGAACGCTGATAGCTGACCGCTTCTTTTCCTGCGCGAGCGAAATCGGCCTGACACGCATCATCGCGTTCAGGCTCTGTGAAACCGGCTGGTCTGTAAAAAGATCGTCCCGTGCAGCCTGCGAGGTAACGCGCGGCCTCCGCATTGTGGTACTACGGTACTGCACTGC
>JAQTVL010000563.1 GCA_028706835.1 Phycisphaerae bacterium
GTCCGGCTGCAGCGCCTTCTCCCCGGCGGCGTAGGAGCCGCGGAGCTTGGTCAGCAGGGACCGCAACTCCCGATGGCCGGCGGCCGTCTGCTTGACGACCAACAGGCCGTCGCACAGGAAAATATTACTGTCACCACTCGGGGCCCAACTGTCGGGTAGAACCGTCACCCGCAAAAGCGTTAGTAGAAAACTGTTCATGGCGCGGTCCCGCGCCTCGCCTGAGGAGTACGGGGCAACTTCGCCGCGGTAGTCGGCCTCGCCGCCGCCCCTGAAGAGCCCGTTGTCGACCCTGGATTCCTCCAATTCGCCCGGCCTGGGGGGCGGCGAAGAGACTGGCGCGCGGCCCCTCATCTCGCCCGAAAAGATCAGGTCCCTGGCGGCCATCAGGTCGCGAATGTCATAGATGCGGATGGGCTTCCGGGTGGACAACTCGTCAACATTCGAGACCCGGAGCACACCGTCGACGTAGTCGTAGTCGAGCACGCCCTCCCTGCCGGCGGCCTTGGTCAGCAGTTCCCGCAACGCCGTCTCGAAGGTCGGAGAGTCCAGGCTCAACGTAATCTCCGTGTTCTTCCCGCAGGTCCTCGCCTCGATCATGGTCCAGTCAGGCGCCAGGTTCACGTTGGCGGCCCGCGCCAACTGGTTCAGCGCGTCGTTGAACGCCAGGGCCGAGAAGCGAATCCAACCAATGCGCCGGCTCAGTTCGTCGTCCGGTTGGGTCTCGGCGCGGGCCCATCGGCGGGCGGCGTGCAGTTCGTCCGGGCTGAGCACCTGCCTGGGGTAGGCCGGCGGGCGAGGAGAACCGGCGGCATACGCGGCCCGCAACTGCATCAGTAGTTGCGAGATTTGGCGATGGCCGTTGCTGCTCTGTTTGACGATCAACAGCCCATCGGATTCCAGCACCTGCGCATCGCCGCTGGGCGCCCATGTGTCAGGAAGGATGCTGGACCGCAACAGCGTCAGGAACGATTCAACCCACCTTCGGCCATCCGGCGCCGAATACGTCCAGTACTTCTTTGCCACGCCTTTCGGCATCAGGTCAACGTAGCGTTGTGTCCAGGCTGCCTCCCAGACGGCCGATGCAACTCGCAGGTCGCGAACGTCGTAGATGCGGATGTACTTCAGCGAGTTGAGGTCCTCGGTGGTCGAAACCTTCACGAGCCCATTGCGGACCATGTAGTCCAGGACGCCGTACTTGCCCGCAGCCCGCGCCAGCAGCATCTCCCACGCCGTCTCAGCCATCACGTTCTTCAGATGGACCGCCACCTCGGTGCTCTTCGTGATGCCGACCGCCTCCATGGCCGCCCAGTTCGGCACGATATCCACGCCGGTCAGGGCGGACCACTTGGCGATCGCCTTCTCGAACTGCACATGGTCCACGTCGAACGAGACGACCTTGGCCATCCTGGCGAACGTGGCGTTGTTGGCTTCGTCGCCCTCCTCGTAGAGCAGGATGCCCGGCTGGCGCACTTGCGGCGGCGGGGTTGCGACGTCTTGACAGGCGGCGAGGATTGCGGACAGCGACACGGCGAGCAGAGCGGCGCGGCGTGAGGTCATAACTTCCCCTTCATGGTGTCCAGGCAAGTCGGAACCAGCATCGCGGCGGGGAGGCGAATCGTATGGATGATGGCGAACGCAACAAAGAATCCCCGCGCAAGTCCACACTACCGCGCGCGGCGAGGAACGGCAAGCTCGTGGCTGCGTCTGAAATCCATCCGTTTGTGGAGTGCGGTAGCGCAGCTACCGCTGTGGCCGATCCGCCAGCGACTGACGCAAACGAAAGCGGTAGCTTCGCTACCGCACTCCACAAACGGCGAAGAACTCACATCGCCAGCAAATCCTGCCACGCACGGTCTCGGGTATCCGAAGGCCCGGGATGAACGCGTCTTCGCCTTTCCCGAGACCCGAGCCCCGATAACCGAGACCCTTTCCCCAATCCTCGCCGCCCGCTAGAATCCACCACAACACAGGAGGCCGCCCCGTGACCGAGAACTCCCCGCTCACCATCGTCGCCGATGAGAACATTCCACTGGTTCGCGAAGCCTTTGCGACCCTCGGGCAGGTGCGAACCCTGCCCGGCCGGGGCATCACGCGCGAGGCTGTCCGCGAGGCCGACATGTTGCTCGTCCGGTCCATCACCAAGGTGAACGAGGCGCTGCTGGGCGACACGCGGGTCAAGTTCGTGGCCACCGCGACAATCGGCACCGATCACGTGGACCAGGACTGGCTGGCGGCCCGCGGCATCGGGTTCGCGTCGGCGCCGGGGTCCAACTCCAACTCGGTCGCGGAATACGTGACCGCCGCCCTGCTCTTCTGGGCCGAGCGGAACGAGATCGAGTTGGCCGGCAAGACGCTGGGCGTCGTCGGCGTCGGGCATGTCGGGTCGAAGGTGGTCGCCAAGGCCCAGGCGCTGGGCATGTACGTGCTGTGCAACGACCCGCCGGTCCGGCGGGCCGGCGGGCACGACGACTACGTGGACCTCGACCATCTGATCCGGCTGGCCGACGCCGTCACGTTCCACGTGCCGCTGGAAACCGGCGGCGAGGACCCGACGTTCCACCTGATCGAGGCGTCGCTGATGGATCGGCTGGCGGACGGCAAGCCCGCGGCGTTGCTCATCAACAGCAGCCGGGGCGGCGTGCAGGACACGGCCTCCCTGTTGGCGGCCCGGGAGGCCCGCCGGGCGGAGGACCTTCGCCCCGTCGACCTGGTGCTGGACGTGTGGGAGAACGAGCCCAACATCGACCTGCCGCTGCTGGACGAGACGATCCTGGCCACGCCCCACATCGCCGGCTATTCGCTGGACGGCAAACTGGCCGGCACGATGATGATCTACCAGGCCGCCTGCGCCCACTTCGGCAGGCCTGCCGCTTGGACGCTGCCGGCCGACATTCCCGGGCCGAAGTTTCCGGTGGTCGAGATCGAGACGGCCGACCTGTCGGACCAGGACATCGCCCGGCTGGCCGTTCGCCACGCCTACGACATCGAGTGGGACGACGCGGCGTTGCGTCAGATCGCCGAGCAGCCGGCGGACAAGCAGGGCGTCTACTTCGACGAGTTGCGGAGGCGTTACCCTGTCCGCCGGGAGTTCCCCGCCGTGGCCGTGCGGTTGGCCGGCGATCGCCCGTCAGCCGCGGCGATGCTTCGCGGCCTGGGGTTCCGGGTGAGGGAATGAGTGGTCAGTGGTCAGTGAACAGCGAGGACAATTGCCGTCGTCGCGCCTTTCTTTCTGACCACTGACCACTGACCACTGACCACTGACCACTGATCACTGACCACTCCCCCTTTTCGCTTGCCCGCTTTTCGCCCGCCTCGTAAGATCAACAAAACCAATGATGACCAAACCACAAAGCAATTGGCGCGTTCTCGCTGGG
>JAQTVL010000564.1 GCA_028706835.1 Phycisphaerae bacterium
GCAGTAGACGAGTCCGAACTTCTCTCGGCCTATTTGACGCACGTTGACGCCAACGGCCAGCACCACTTTCCGCCTCCACCGGAGAATGCGCAGTGGGGCGTCTGGGAAGGCCAGTGGAACGGACTAACCAAGAACCCGAACTATCTCGCCAAGAAGGCGGCAGATAAGGTCAGCTATCTGTGGGACCACATCATCGAGGAGTTCACCCAGCATACACTGAATGGGACGCACGAATTCACAACCTGTAAGTCCTTGGATGAAAGCGAGAGCGGGTATCGGATACTGGCGGCTGAATCTCGTTTCTCGCGTCGGCGGTTGTCGAATGCCCTTGGCAGTCTTGTAGCCGAGACTCCTGATGCCGAGGGACGTTTCGGTGCCAGAACCGTCCTTCCAGACGAACGGCCCGAATTCGCTTACGTGTTCGTCGCGCTTCCGCAGGCCGGAATACCGGAGGAGAAATACCGCGAATACCGCCGCGCCTTCTTGGAGAAGTACTGCCTCCTTGTGGCATGGAAGAACAAGAAGATCAAGCAGGTCGTCGGGCTGGCGACCGAAGCCTGCACGACAAGCCCGTTCCGTTCGCATGACCTGATCTTCTTTGTTCCCGGCGAGTGGACCGATGAGGCTGAAGCCGAAGCTCGCCAGCTTCAAGACGCAACCGGACTTCTGACCAAAGCCGTTCTACGTCGCCAGCATGAGGATGAATACCCAGAGGTTGAGCCGCCACGCCACATCCGAATTCAGCCGACTGCTGGCCGGGTCGGAAGAAATGAACCCTGCCCATGCGGCAGCGGGCGCAAGTTCAAGAAATGCTGTGGGCATCTGTAATAGACAACGAAAAAACCGGATCAAGATTGCCCACGACGAGGGGGGCATCGTGGGGCTGAATGCTCGACCCGGCAGCAGCATTTTGACGAGCTGGGGGGAGGGCGTCAAGCAGATGCGGAGTCAGAATTCTGGAGGTGGGGGGAGGGGTGGAGAGACTCAGGCGAACTAATCCCGCGTGGCAGACCCAGCCGATACACTTTACGAAGCGGCGATACATATTAAAATGTATCAACAGAAGGTAAACGGTGGGCCATGACCAAATCGCCAACAGACCGGGCGCTTGAGCTTGTGCAGAGAGCGGGCATCCTCCGCAGCCGTGATCTGGCGGCACACGGAATCCCTCGCGTCTATCTGAAGATGCTGGTTGATCGCGGTCTGATTCAGAAGGTGGGCCGGGGGCTTTACGTTGGACAGGACGCCGACCTGACCGAAGAACATACTATCGCGGAAGCCTGCAAGCGTGTTCCCCGTGGCGTCGTTTGCCTGCTGTCGGCTCTACGCCTCCACGGCCTGACCACGCAAGCACCGTTTGAGGTCTGGCTGGCCGTCGAAGGCTCCTCCCGGCGTCCCCGCGCGGACTATCCCCCGCTTCGGGTCGTCGGCTTTTCCGGCAAGGCTTTCAGCGAGCGGGTTCAAGAGCGGAAAGTCGAGGGCGTGCCGGTTCGAGTCTACGATCCAGCCAAGACCGTTGCTGACTGCTTCAAGTTCCGCAACAAGATCGGGCAGGACGTGGCCCTCGAAGCGCTGCGGGACTGCTGGCGAAAGAAGCTGGCCACGATGGACGATTTCTGGAACGCCGCCAAGGTGTGCCGGGTGGCCAACGTCATGAGGCCGTATCTGGAGTCGCTGACGTGACCAAGGGCAAGCCGAAGGACATGGCGGCATCGGTGCGTCAGCGGCTTCTGGACATCGCCCATGCCCGGAACGAGGACTTCCAGCTTGTGCTGATCCACTACGGCATCGAACGGCTGCTCTATCGCCTCAGCCGGTCAGCCCACCGGGACGCCTTCGTTCTGAAGGGGGCGATGCTGTTCGAGCTTTGGACTGGCCACATGCACCGCTCGACGCTGGACGTTGACCTGAGCGGCAAGGGCGAGGAATCAGTCGCCCGGTTCGTGGAAATCTTCAAGGCGATCTGCGCCGAGTCGGTCGAAGACGATGGGCTGACCTTTCAGACCACCAGCATCCGAGGCGAGGAAATCCGTGAGGACCAGCAATATGCTGGTGTGCGAATCACGCTGTCAGCCAAGTTGGGCGTGGCCCGCATCCCGCTGCAAATCGACATCGGCTTCGGTGACGTGATTACGCCGAGGGCAAGCCGGGTCGAGTTCCCGGCGATCCTGCCGTTCCCTGCGGCGACCATTCGTGCTTACCCGAAGGAAACCGTGGTGGCCGAGAAGTATCAGGCGATGGTCGCCTTGGGCATCGCCAATAGCCGCATGAAGGACTTCTTCGACATCTGGGTGCTGTCGAATGACAACGAGTTCGATGGGGCGGTGCTGTCGCAGGCCATCAAGGCGACGTTCCGGCGTCGGGCCACGCCGTTGCCAGAACGACCGCCGCTGGCCTTGACGAGCGAGTTCGCTACTGACGCCCTGAAGCAGACGCAGTGGCGAGCGTTCGTCAGGAAGGGGCGACTGGCGGTGGAGCCGACCTCGTTCGATGCCGTCGTGAAGGCTCTGGTGGAGTTCTTGTGGCCACCGACCGAGGCGTTGGTGGCCGGTGGCGAATTCGTTAAGACGTGGGTGCGGGGCAGGCCGTGGCGGTAACGGAGAGTGATAGCGATTGTCGCAAAAACCGGATGGCTTGCGGTAAAATCTCCTACATTTTCCTACATTTGGGCATGAAAAAAGGACTCACGATTTTCTCGTAAGTCCTTGTCCCATCTGGAATAGCGGGGGGAGGATTCGAACCTCCGACCTCCGGGTTATGAGCCCGACGAGCTACCTGGCTGCTCTACCCCGCGATCAGTTGTAGCACCACCTTATTCGTTTCCGGCGACACTGTCAAGCGTTCACGAACGAACAATCCGTGCCGGCTGACTCGGCTGGCCGCCCACGGGCGGCGCGGTTCGCGTGCCGGGCGATCGGGTCGAACGCGAAAATAGGCGTCGAATGGACTTGCCAAACCCGCGATTCGCCAGGACTGCATGTGAGCATTCCCCGGCGACTCTGACTATCAGGAAGACGACAGCGAGCGAACCGGGATCGTCCCCGCGCCCTGATTTCCTCACTTGATCTGGGCGATCTCCTCCGCCGCGTGCTTGAGCGCCACACGCACCACGCGGTGGTTCCCGCCGTCGGCGATGTACACGCTCCGGTCCGTCACGCCCAGGCCGATGAACCAGTCGAATCCGATCTCGCTGGCGGCTGGGCTGTCCTGGTTGCCGTAGCGGCCGAAGGTGAGAATCTCGTTGCCCGCGGTGTCCAACATCACCACGCGGAACCGGCCCTGGTCGGTGTAGACCACGCGGCCGTAGTCGTCGGCGTCGATCTCCGTCGCGGTGCAGTGGCATCGGCGGTTGTGGCTGG